>PHAG01000010.1:0-60083 GCA_002841625.1 Firmicutes bacterium HGW-Firmicutes-1
ATCGATAAAACCTGTTCAGTATTTCGCTTACGCGAAAACTGAGTCATTACTTGAATTAATTGGTTGGTTTACTGTTCAGTTTTCAAGGTTCTGTTTGTTACTCTCAACAACTTATGTTTGACGCAACAGAAGCTATCTTATCATGTATCATCTGCTTTGTCAACATCTTTTTTATATGTTTTTAACGGAGAAGGAGGGATTTGAACCCTCGCGCCGCGTGAACGACCTATACCCTTAGCAGGGGCACCTCTTCAGCCACTTGAGTACTTCCCCATGGTTGAAAAACAAGATAAAAAAGCATTTTATTGTCTGTCCTAATTTATAGGCGCAAATGATATTATACTAAAGCTTGAACCACTTGTCAACCCTTTTTGGCTGTAAGTTTTCCCATACTGCAAAAGTTCTATATTATTACATTTAACAATTAAATGCCTTCATTATAATCCTATAGAATTCACACTATATTACCCAATCTCTAAACCCTAGTCACTGTTTTATTTACCTTAAATATTAATTTAGAATATTTACTTCTGAACTTTAATTCCGATCTTTATTAAAACAGTCAGAATTTTAGCTGGTCATCACACTTTGGCTATTGATTCATCTAATCTATCTTTTCTTAACAGAAGATTTTTAGCCTTAATTATGCTTACCCATTAATATAAATCCTTACCTATTACTATAGTTCTGTCTTCCTTAGTTCTATTATTAAAAACTCTTGACACATGAGGTACCTTTATAATTAAACATGATCTTCCTCTCATGTTATCAACATATAATCAAAAAAAGACACAAGCTATCAACCGAAGTTGACAACTCATGCCTTCCTACTAGATAAATTAAATCAATCTACGATCTACCTCTTACCTTTATCATAAGGTTCCCCTGCTGCCTTTGGCCCAACTGCCTTTCCACTAAATACAACAAGTGCAATAATTGTTAATATATAAGGAAGCGCATAAAAAAATTCAAAAGGTAACTTAGATAAAATCCCAAATTTATTGGAGTAAATACTAAGTATTTGTGAAAAACCAAAGAATAAACTTGCTCCAAGCACACCAACTGGTTTCCATTTTCCGAAAATTAACGCTGCCAAAGCAATAAATCCTGTTCCATGAATACTCATAACAGTATATTGTGTATCTTGAGTTAGAATCATGATTCCTCCTCCAAGACCAGCTAGACAACCAGATAGGATAACACCTATATATCTAATCTTATAAACATTGATACCCATACTGTCCGCAGCATGTGGGTGCTCTCCTGTTGCTCGTAAACGCAATCCAAACTTAGTCTTATATACAACGTACCAAGTTACAACAACGAGTGCTAACGCAATAAATACTGTCGGATAAATATTAGTAAAGAAAACATCACCAATAATTGGAATATCACTTAATCCATTATAAGTAGTTTTGATGAATCCTTTTTTAAATGTTTCTGTTCTTTGTTGATGAAATATTACTTGTGACAAATAAATTGTAATCCCAATAGCAAAAATATTAATTGCTGTACCCGAAATGACTTGGTTCCCTTGCAAGTTAACACTAATATATGCATGTATAAGAGAAACCAATCCCCCTACTAGCATACCGATAACGATTGCTATCCATGGTGCCAAACCTGGTATTGTTTTTTCAAGAAATACGATACTTGTTGCTGCTGAAAAACCACCAATCATCATTAAACCTTCAAGGGCAATATTAACAACCCCTGCTCGTTCAGAAAACAATCCACCTAATGCAACTATTATTATTGGCGTAGAAAAAATTAGTGTTAAGGTTAGCATTGATAGTAATGTACTCATATTATTTTGCACCCCCTAATTTTTTTAGAATCATTTTAATACCATTTTGCATTGCAATAAATAGTATTATTGAGGATACAATTATGATAGCAATATCTCTTGGGATTTTCATTGTTTGCATAATGGGTTGTGCTGCTTTTAAAGAACCTAATAAGAGTCCTCCAAAAAGACTGCCTAGCCCCGTATTCCCACCAACTAGAGCTACTGCGATTCCATCAAACCCATAATTTTCGAATGCTGGCAAAACTCTTCCATAACCAAACGTGCCCACTGCGATAATTGCCCCAGCCAAACCTGAAAATGCTCCAGATATCATCATAGATAAAACCGTGTTCCTCTCTACTTTCATACCTGCATATTTTGAAGCATTTTTATTAAAACCTACGGAACGTAATTCATATCCAAAAGTTGTTTTTTCAATAATGAACCAGAATATAAACACCGCAATAATGACAACAATAAATCCCCAATGAAGTCTAGATTTATTCGTAATACTTGCAAGAAAGTCACTACTAAGCGTTGCACTGAGTGGAAGATCCGCTGTTTTTGCATTATCGCTACCTGGTAAATTTTTCAGGAAATAATTTGTAATATGTAAGGCTGTATAGTTCATCATAATACTTACAACAACCTCATGCACATTAAATTTTGCCTTTAATATACCTGGTACAAAACCCCAAATCGCTCCTGCTAACGCTCCTGAAACGATAACTAATGGTAGATGAATGAAAACTGGTAGGTTAAAAGATAGTCCAACCACTACTGCAGCAAATGAGCCTACTATTACTTGCCCTTCTGCTCCAATATTGAATAATCCAGTCCTAAATGCAAAGGCTACCGATAAACCAGTTAAAATAATAGGCATTGCATATACAAAATATTCACCCACATATCTAGGATTAAAAACATCCTTTCCACTTCCAACTTTGTTTAAGTCAACACCAAATACGGCTCTTAAAATGGCTTTAAAGATATCTATCGGATTTTCACCTGTTATTAGTAAAATAAAAACCCCCACAAGAAAGCCTGTAAATACTGCTATAAATGGTATTAGGAATTTTTGATTTTTATCACTACTAATGAACTCTTTAAATTTTGTCATTTGGTTCACCTTCTTTCCTCGTAGAACCAGACATCATAAGTCCAAGCTCATTTTCATTTGTTTCATGTGCCTCTACAGTTCCAACTATTTCACCTTCATACATTACAGCAATTCCATCTGCTAAGTTCAATACTTCTTCCATTTCAAATGACATAAGAAGAACTGCCTTACCTTTATCACGCTCTTCTACAAGGCGCTTGTGTATATATTCAATCGCACCAACATCGAGTCCTCTAGTTGGTTGTGCTGCAATCAAAAGAATTGGAGAGCGTTCTAATTCTCTTGCAATAATCGCCTTCTGTTGATTACCCCCAGACATACTTCTAGCTTTGGTAATGCTTCCTTGACCACTTCTTACATCAAACTCGCTAATTAACTGTTCAGAATATTTTCGAACCTCTTCATATTGTAAAGTACCCTTCTTTGAAAAAGGCTCTTTAAAATAAGTCTGAAGAATAAAGTTTTCTTCTAAACTAAAATCTAAAACTAGTCCATACTTATGGCGATCTTCCGGGATATGCCCTATGCCACCTAATGTTCTTTCTCTAATACTTAACCCTTGAATTTCTGTACCATTAAATACGATCTTGCCACTTTCTACTTTTCTAAGACCAACAATTGCTTCTATAAGCTCTGTTTGACCATTGCCTTCTATCCCTGCAACACAGGTAATTTCACCCGCTTTAAACTGAAGGTTTAAATTCTTAACAGCTGGAAGCCCTCTTGCATTTTTTACCACTAGATTATTGATGGATAAAACAACTTCTCCAGTTTTAGGATAATCTTTATCAACCTTAAAGCTTACCTCACGACCTACCATCATCTCAGCCATTTGCATTTCTGAAGTCTCGTGAACATTAACTGTACCGATATACTTACCTCTTCTTAGTACAGTACAATGATTTGCTACCATTTTTATTTCTTTTAATTTATGAGTAATTAATACAATGGACTTACCTTCATTTGTTAACTCCTTCATAATACCCATTAATTCATGTATTTCTTGAGGTGTTAAAACTGCAGTTGGTTCATCAAAAATAAGAATTTCAGCATCTCTATATAGCATTTTCAATATTTCAACTCTTTGTTGCATGCCAACTGATATATCTTCGATCTTTGCATAAGGATCAACACTTAATCCATACTTTTCACTAATTTCTTTTACTTTTTTTGCTGCACTCTCTATATCTATTCTCGAAAAAGATTTCATTGGTTCAATCCCAAGAATAATATTTTCAGTTACTGTGAAATTTTCTACTAATTTAAAATGTTGATGCACCATGCCAATGCCATATTTATTCGCTATATTCGGATTAGAAATTGCCACTTCTTCTCCTCTAACTTTAATAGTCCCTTTTTCAGGTTGATATAGACCAAATAAAACACTCATAAGTGTAGATTTACCTGCTCCATTTTCACCTAACAAGGCATGAATTTCACCCTTCTCAACCTGTAGGGTTACATTATCATTTGCTTTAATACCAGGAAACTCTTTTGTAATGCCGAGCATTTCAATAACATATTCCATATAAGCTCTCCTTGTCTACTGTATTATAAAACATACTCCATCTTCTGAATTCCCAGATCTCTTCCAAACTGAACTAGTTCTAGTATTTGTTCATCAGATGGTATAAAATCATTCACCATGACTACTTGTTTTTTTAATAGCCCTTGCGTATGCACCTTTGTAATTCTATAGGTTACATCAAGATTGTTTAATAGCAGTTTTGCTACCTGTTCAATTGTTTTTCTTCCATCCATATAAGAGTTTATTACAACTGTTCTAACCTCTTCTACCTTATTCCTTTTTAATAAATATTCTAATGTAGCTAAAGAAGAAAGATCAGCTACACCACATAACTTCTGAGAATCATCAACTGTTTTAATATCGAATAGAAATTTATCTGTTATCTCTACTAGAGCTTCCATTTCACTAACATCAAAAAAACCATTTGTATCTACATAACACGACAATCCTAAAGTTTTCACATTTTTAAATAATTCAATAATGAGATCTTTCTGTAAAGTCGGTTCTCCTCCAGATATTGTAATTCCGCGTATAAAAGGCAAATATTGTTTTATCACATCTAACAATTCAGGAACACTATAGGTCATAGTCTTAGGTGATGAATTGTTTTCACATGCCCTAATACAATCACTGCATGAAATACATAGCTTTTTATTATATTGAATTCTTCCATTTACAAGTCTAATAGCCCCGAATCTGCAAGCAGTTACACATTCACCACAGTCATTACAATGCCTGATTGTTTCAGGATTATGACAATAAACACATGAAATATTGCAACCTTGCAAGAAAATTGCGCATCGATTCCCATTTCCATCTACATTAGAAAAAGGAATTATTTGGTTTACAATCAACTTATTGTCCATCTTTTCTCGTCTTTCTGTTGAATAATTGAGAATTCTTATTCGTTCCGTGTCCAAAAATATCAGTATCTCTTAGAACTACCTTTTCATCTTCAACCTTTGCAACTTCACTTCTTTTCACAAGATAACCTGTAATTCGAATCAAATCACTATCTTGAAGATATATAGAAATATATCGAAATTGAATATCTATGGCACCCTTAATAATATCGGCCACCCCATCTAAGTTCTTGACATAGGTTTGATCAAAAGCAAATAGATCTCCTGTACCAGATGGAAAATACTTGTGAAACTGAGCTGCTTGAATTAAATGCATAGGTAATGGTGGTTCGTCTCCAACAGGTATTCTATGTGCTGGTGCATTAAAATTATCCTCATCATCAAGGCTAGCTCCTACTTGCCCGTGAAACAAATAATGGTTATTTGTTCTTTCAACATATTTCCCATTATAATTGTTCACGATAACTTCTAGTTTTGAGAGTATTAGATGACCTATCTCGTCTCCACGCTTTGAAGTCCCAAACTTTTCACTAATTCCCTCACACTTTAAGAGATGATTTACAGCATTTGCTAATCCTACTATTCCAAACATTGCTGTAAAATTCTCTTTCTTAATATATCCTTCTTCAACTAAAAAGGAGGTTTCAAAAAAATGTGATTTCTCAACTATATAAGAAACTCTTTTATCGATCATTGATAACATAGCATTTGCCACACGAGGTAGCTCATCTATTATTAATTCGTCTATTGAATTTGTCTCTCTAGCAATTGTCCCTAACCTTAATCTAGTCAGCGTATAAGCCCCTCCTGCTAAAGGCAAAGCATTATAGCAGCTCACTATAGCATGATCACCTACATCTTTATTATATAAAACATCATTGCTAAAGGATGGTTTTGCTACCCTTAAGCTAGCATTAATCGCGTTTAATAGAAAATCCTCCTGCACAACATCTTTATTATACTTAAAGGTTAAATTTGGTGTTGGATTTTCTAATTCAATAATCGCTCTAAGTATAAGCTCACCTGCCAAGGTTTTCTCTGGACCAATATTGCCATGACAAAAAGAGTCCACAATTGTTTTATCAATATGATTTAAAAATCGCTTAATCTTAACATATGCTTCTTTTTCTTCTATAATAAATGGATCAATAAGCTTATCTAAATCTCCAATATAAACAGGAAAAGAAGTTATGGATGGCACATGATGATACAATATTATTAATCCATCTAATAATTCATCTAAGCACTGAGGTGGCTGAATATTCAAGAATTTACAACCATTTTCTACAAAAACCTTGTAATCTGGAACTATATAACGAGGTCTATAGAGAGCATATCCTTCATTCAAATCACAAATCATCTTATTGTTCAAATATTGCATTTCTTCATTTGAATAGCCTAATAGCTCTCTGGGATCTATTAATCTTTCTGCAACATTTGCCATATTAAATAACTTTTGTTGATAAGTTAACGATTTACTTTCAGTAACTTGGATAATATCTTGAATGGTTGATATCAAATGATGACCTCCTTAAATAAATTGCTTAGAAAAAAACCAAGACAATTGCCTTGGCTTTTTATAGACAAGGAAGCTTGCTAACATAAGCGAAGCTCTCCTGTCTACTTAAGTAGCTTAACTACTTTATTTATAATTTTTAATTACTGAGCTAAACGTACAGGAGCTGTAGGAACTACAATTTCTCCAGATTTTACTTTACCTTCAAATTCAGTAACTTTAGCTACTATTTCAGCTGATAAATTTGGATTTTCTGCTGGAATACCAACACCACTGTTTTCAAGTGTAAATGCTAATATCTCTCCACCAGGGAATTCACCCTTCATAGTCATTTCAGCTACATCATATGCTGCTACGTCTACACGTTTCATCATTGATGTAAGAATAACTGACTTAGTTCCATCATAAATACCATCTTCATATTGGTCTTTATCAACACCAATTGCCCAAACTTCTTGGCCATTTGTTGCACGGTCTTTTGCTTCTTTTATTAAACCATTTCCTGTAGCTCCAGCTGCATGATAAATAACATATGCGCCTTCATTATACATTTTTGCTGCTAGGGTTTGACCTTTTTGAGCATCTGCAAATGAACCAGCATATTCAATTAATACGTTCATCTCTGGATCTACTGCTTTAACGCCAGCTTCAAAACCAGCTTCAAATTTTTGGATAAGATCAAAGTCCATACCACCAATAAATCCTACTGTATCTTTTCCTGCTTCTTGTGATTTTAATGCTGCTGCAACACCAACTAAGAAAGAACCTTGTTCTTCTGCAAAAACTGCACTAGCTACGTTTGGTGCGTTAATTACCATATCGATAATTAGATATTTTTGATCTGGGAAATTTGCAGATACTTCTGTTAAAGAATCTTCAAACAAAAATCCTGGTGCAACAATAAGGTCAAATGCTTCATCAGAAAATGTTGATAAGTTAGGAATATAATCTGTATCTGATTCTGATTGTAAGTAATCTGTAGAAGCACCTGTATCTTCAGCAAATCTTTTAATACCTTCCCAAGTTCCTTGGTTAAATGATTTGTCATCAATACCACCTATGTCAGTTACTAAACCTACACTAATTGCTTCGACAGTTGGCTCTTCTGGTGTCTCCACTGGAGCTGGTGTTTCTTTTGGTTCATCAACTTTCTTACCACATCCTGTAATTCCTAAAGATAAAACCATAGTTAAAACTAATAATAATGCAAAAATCTTTTTGTACATTTCCAAATCCTCCTGTTAGTTTTTTATAAACTACTTTCCTATTAATATACTACATTTTACCATACTATATCTGATTTGTCACTTAAAGCTATTAAAATTTCTAATTTTGGGCAATTATCCACAAAAAGCTATGCTCTATATTTTGCTCTTTCACTTTTATACAGGTTATTTCCATTGCAATCAATTACAACAATTACAGGAAAATCTTCTACCTCTAACTTTTTTAAACTTTCTGTTCCCAGCTCTTCATAAGCAATAACTTCACAATTTTTTATTGTGTTTGCAATTAAAGCTGCTGCTCCACCAACGGCTGCAAAATAAACACAAGTATTTTTTTTCATACTTTGAATTACCGCTTCATTTCTATCACCTTTTCCTATCATTCCTTTTAAACCCAAATCTAAAAGTGTTGGTGTATAATCATCCATTCTATAACTTGTTGTTGGACCTGCAGATCCAATAACTTGACCTGGCTTAGCTGGAGATGGACCAGCATAATAGATAATATTGTCTTTTATGTTTATAGGAAGAGTATCCCCATTATTTATTTGTTCTATCATTTTCTTATGTCCAGCATCTCTTAACGTGTAAATTGTACCTGTTATTAGTACCTTATCCCCACTTTTCAAGCCCTGAACCTTTTCTTTTGTTAATGGTGTAGTCAATTTAATATCCATAACAACCTCCAATACTTTTTTCGCTAGGATCAATATTAAGAAACCTCCGCATTCGCTACGGTTTCGTAACCGTATACAAGCTTCGCTTGCACATCGGTGGGGGCCCCCACCGATGTTGGAATAAGTTCCCCGCTTTAGAAGCGGGGAACTTATTCCATTCGGTTAAATTACTCTTGTACTATGTCTTGTAACATGACAACTAATATTAATAGCTACCGGCAATCCGGCAATATGTGTTGGAAATACTTCTACTTTAACTCCCAAAACCGTAGTATTTCCCCCCAGACCTTGAGGACCAATTCCTAGTTCATTCGCTTTGTTAAGTAATTCCTTTTCTAATTCTTTTACATACTCTATTTTTGAAACATCACCCACTGGCCTCAACAATGCTTTTTTTGCTAAAATTGCTGCTTTTTCAAAGGTACCACCAATGCCAACCCCTACAACCATAGGTGGACAAGCATTACCACCAGCTGCTTCTATCGTTTCTAGGATTACTCTCTTTGCACCCTCCATACCATCTGAAGGCGTAAGCATATAAATTCTACTCATATTCTCACTCCCAAAGCCTTTTGGAGCAATTGTAATTTTTATATTTTCTCCTTTAACAATGTCATAATGAATGATTGCGGGCGTATTATCCTTTGTATTTTCTCTAAAAAAAGGGTCTCTAACAACTGATTTTCTCAAATACCCTTCTTCATACCCTCTTCTTACACCTTCATGAATCGCCTCACTCAAATCACCATCAACAATTCTAACCTCTTGACCTATCTCAAAAAAAACAACCGCCATTCCAGTATCTTGACAAATTGGCATCTGTTTTTCACTAGCGATCTTTGAATTCTCAATTAATTGATCTAAAACCTCTTTACCAATTTCAGAACTTTCCTTTTTATAATACTCCTGAAAGGCACATAAAATATCTTTGCTTATATTATAATTTGAATCTATGCACAATTCTTTCACTACATTAATAATCTCATTCACACCAATTTCTCTCATTTTATCCTCCTATCTGGCCATTTTCATTTGCTAATGTATTCATTTTAATATATACGTATACAACAAAGTGGTTATACCCTGTACAACCACTTTATTTTTACATTCTATTCTTCTTCATTCTCTATCTCAAACACGTCTTTAATCTTTGCGATACTTGCAATATTGATATGTTCATCAATATTCATTAATTTAACACCTGATGTAACACGTCCAGATTGAGAAATTTCTTTAGCACGTATTCTAATAATAATACCTTGATTCGTTACTAACATAACATCATCATCAATATTAACAGCCTTCATACCTATAACATTACCCGTTCTATCATTAATCTTATAGAATTTAACCCCTTTACCTCCACGTCTTTGGATGGTAAAGCTCTTAATTTTCGTTCTCTTTCCTAGACCATTTTGAGATACAACTAGTATATCAGAACCTTGCGATAATAATTGCATACCTATTAATTCATCATCATCATTTAAATTCATACCTCTAACACCCATTGAGGTTCTACCCGTTGATCTAACATCATCTTCATTAAATACGATGCATTGTCCATGCTTCGTACCTAAAATAATCTGTTGACTTCCATCCGTTAATTTAACTTCGATTAAATCATCTTCTTCTTTTAGGACGATTGCTTGCAAACCACTCACTCTAATATTTACATAATCCATAATACTAGATTTTTTGATTACACCTTTTTTTGTCGCCATAATCAAAAATTTATCTGCTTCATATTCCTTTAAAGGAATAACTGCTGTTATTTGTTCACCAGGATCTAATTGTAGCAAGTTCACAATAGCTGTTCCTCTTGCTGTTCTTCCAGATTCTGGTATTTCATACGCTTTCATTCTATAAACCTTACCTTTGTTGGTAAAGAATAAAATATAATGATGGGTTGAAGTAATGAAAATATTTTTAACGAAATCTTCTTCCCTTGTTTGCATCCCTTTTATTCCCTTACCACCTCTATTTTGGCTTTTATAAGTATCCATTGGAATTCTTTTAATATAGCCAAGATAAGTCATAGTAATCGTAGTTTCTTCTACTTCAATTAAGTCCTCGATGGATATTTCACTGTCATCATAGGTTAATTGAGTTCTTCTCTTATCACCAAATTTTTCTCTAATGATTAAGATTTCTTCCTTAATAACCTTATATAAAATATTTTCATCGCCTAAGATAGCTCTTAATTCTTTGATTTTCTCAAGTAACTCTCTATATTCTTCTTCAAGTTTTTCTCTTTCTAAACCTGTTAAAGCTCTAAGACGCATATCTACAATTGCTTGCGCTTGAACATCGGAAAATGCAAAGGCTTCAATTAAATTACTTTTAGCTTCTGCAGTGTTCTTGGAAGCTCTAATAATTCTAATGATTTCATCAATTGCATCCAATGCTTTTAGCAAGCCTTCTAAAATATGTGCTCTATCTTCCGCTTTTTGAAGATCAAATTTAGTTCTTCTCGTTACAACATCCTTTTGATGCTCTAAATAATATTCAAGCATTTGCTTTAAATTAAGAACCTTAGGCTCATTTTTTACTAATGCAAGCATATTAATACCAAAAGTATCTTGTAATTGTGTATGCTTGTATAACTGATTTACAACTATATTGGCATTTGAATCTCTTTTTAATTCAATAACAATTCGCATACCTGTTCTATCAGATTCATCTCTTAAATCAGAAATACCATTGATTTTTTTATCTTTTACAAGATCAGCAATTTTTTCAATTAAACGTGCCTTGTTCACTTGAAATGGCAATTCCGTTACAATAATTTTTTGTCTATTACTAGCGGTGGTTTCTATTTCAAGGGCAGCTCTTACTTTTACTTTTCCTTTTCCAGTTCTATATGCTTCTAAAATACCTGTTTTACCTAATATTTTAGCAGCTGTTGGAAAATCAGGACCTTTTACGATTTTAATTAACTCTTCAATATCTGTTTCTTTGTTTTCCAATACATGATTATCAATAATCTTAACCACTGCATCAATTATTTCTCTAAGGTTATGCGGCGGAATATTAGTTGCCATTCCTACTGCAATTCCAGAGGTTCCGTTAACCAATAGATTTGGATATCTTGCAGGTAGAACAGATGGTTGCTTCAAGGATTCATCAAAGTTTGGAACAAAATCTACAGTATCCTTTTGAATATCTGCTAACATATCCATTGCCATTTTACTAAGTCTAGCTTCGGTATAACGCATTGCTGCTGCACTATCTCCATCAACAGAACCGAAATTACCATGTCCATCAACTAACAAATACCTAGTAGAAAAATCTTGTGCCATTCTAACCATCGCTTCATAAATAGAACTGTCACCATGAGGATGGTACTTACCCATTGTATCCCCAACGATACGTGCTGATTTACGAAATGGTTTATCTGGAGATAAGTTCAACTCACTCATTGCATAAAGAATTCTTCTTTGAACAGGTTTTAATCCATCTCTTACGTCAGGTAATGCACGAGATGCGATAACACTCATTGCATAATCTATATAAGATTTCTTCATTTCTTCCTGTAAATCTACACCAATAATCTTGTCAAAATCTTCATTCTCATTCATTTAACAGTATCCTCCCATTTGATATGGATTAATCCTAGATGTCTAAATTCTTAACATGCTTAGCATGAGTTTCAATAAACTCTCTTCTAGGTTCTACTTTGTCTCCCATCAGGGTTGTAAAAATTTCATCTGCAGCTGCAGCATCTTCTATTTCAACCTGTAATAAAATTCTTTTTTCTGGATCCATTGTTGTATCCCATAATTGAGTTGCATCCATTTCACCAAGACCTTTGTATCTTTGTAATACAATATTGTCTTTTCCTAGTACTGTAAGTAATTTATCCAGTGCTCTTTCATTGTATACATACTCAGATTTTTTGTTTTTTGTCACCCTATAAAGTGGTGGCTGAGCAATATAAATAATTCCATTTTCAATTAATTGAGGCATAAATCGATAGAAAAAGGTTAATAGCAATGTACGTATATGCGCTCCATCAACGTCTGCATCTGTCATAATAATAATCTTATAATATCTCAATTTTTCAAGATTAAAGTCATCAGAAATTCCGGTGCCAAATGCTGTAATCATTGAAATAATTTCATTGTTTCCAAGTATTTTATCTAATCTAGCTTTTTCTACATTTAAGATTTTTCCTCTAAGAGGTAAAATGGCTTGCGTTTGTCTTGAACGAGCAGATTTTGCTGAACCACCTGCCGAGTCCCCTTCGACTAGATAAATCTCACAATTTTTTGGATCTTTATCAGAGCAATCTGCCAATTTTCCTGGCAAGCTTGTCCCTTCAAGCGCACTTTTTCTTCTAGTTAAGTCTCTCGCTTTTCTTGCAGCTTCTCTTGCTCTATTTGCCATAATAGATTTTTCAAGTACTATTTTTGCAACACCAGGATTTTGTTCAAGAAAAAATGTCAAGCCTTCTGTTAGAATTGAGTCAACAGCTCCTCTTGCTTCACTATTACCAAGTTTTTGTTTCGTTTGTCCTTCAAATTGAGGATCTGCTAATTTTATACTAATAACTGCTGTTAAACCTTCTCTTGCATCTTCACCAGAAAGATTTTTATCCTGATCTTTTAAATACTTATTTTTTCTTGCATAATCATTCAGTGTTTTTGTAAGTGCATTTTTAAAACCACTAAGGTGTGTACCACCCTCAGGAGTTGTTATGTTATTAACAAAACTAAATATATTTTCAACATAAGTATCATTGTGTTGCATTGATACTTCTACAACTACTCCATCTCTTTCACCTTCACAATACATGATTTTGTCATAAAGAGGAGTCTTATTTCTGTTTCTATAGGCAACAAATTCTTTTATTCCACCATCATATTTAAACTCTACCTTTTGACCATCCTCTCGTTTATCTTCTAAGGTAATCTTTAAGCCTCTCATTAAAAAGGCCATTTCTTGTAGTCTTTGTTTTAATGTATCAAAGTCATATTCAAGTTCTTCGAAAATTGTACCATCTGGCTTAAACTGTATAAAAGTACCTCTATCTTTCGTTTTTCCAATCACTTTTAATTCAGTCTTTACATCACCAAATGCATATTCTTGATAATGAACTTTACCTTCCGTATATATTTCTACCTTTAACCATTCTGATAATGCATTTACTACAGAGGCACCAACGCCATGGAGTCCGCCTGAAACCTTGTAACCACCACCGCCAAATTTACCACCTGCATGAAGTGTTGTGAATACCAATTGAATTGCTGGAACACCCTTTTCATGCATACCTACTGGTATTCCTCTACCATTATCTAATACAGATATAGAATTATCTTCATGTATAATTACTTCAATGGTGTCACAAAACCCTGCCAATGCCTCATCTACTGCATTGTCAACAATTTCATATACTAAATGATGCAATCCTCTTGCAGAGGTACTACCAATATACATACCCGGCCTTCTTCTTACAGCCTCTAAACCTTCTAAAACCTGTATCTGACTTTGATCGTAATCTGTATCTTTACTCATTGTATACCTCCTCTAAATAATAGAGCAATTTATTAACTCACACTTTAATAGATATCAAAGTTTGATTAAATACGTTTTTATATTTGCAAATGATTTACTTTCATATACGACAAGAAAATCGGCTGTATCATCTTAAAATCTTTCCTTGATACCTATCTACCTCTTTTCCAATTGCTAATGATTTACTTTCATATACGACAAAAAAATATGGAACCAATTTCCTTCCATCATTCCTATTATATATGAATCCTTGTTTTATTGCAAATTTTAAGCGAAATATTTATAACAAATCACTTTTTATTGTCTTACCTAACTTTAATACTATTTAATGCTTTGTTATATGCTTCCGTGGAAATTATTAATTTTATATAGAAAATATTTTATTTATCAAAATTATTGAACCCATGAACCATTTTCAATTTTAATCATATTTTCAATTTTAATTTTACTATTGATAAAATCTTCAATACCTGTACAAGTAATAATTGTTTGAATATCCTTAATATTTTCAATTAAATAACTTTGTCTCATTTCATCTAACTCTGATAAAACATCATCCAATAAAAGAATTGGATTATCTTCACCTAACGTTTTTATCAATTCGATTTCAGATAATTTCAATGAAAGTGCTGCTGTTCTTTGTTGACCTTGTGACCCATATTTTCTAATGTCTATCCCATTGATTTCAAATTTCAAATCATCTTTATGAGGTCCTACAGATGTTGAACCTATAGAAATATCATATTGAATATTTTTAAATAATTTTTTTTCAAATTGATCTATTTCAACATTTCTTTCATAAAAAATATTACTATTTTCACACTCACCTGAAATTTTATAATGATTACTCTGGAAATAAGGATTTAATTCATCTATAAAAATTTGTCTATGTTTCATAATATGTTTTCCATACTCAACCAATTGAAGATCCCATACTTCTAACTGATCCATATAACTACTATTTTTCTTAATAGTTTTTAAAAGATTATTTCTTTGCTTTAACACCAAATAATAGCTTTTCAGATGGTGATAATATATTGGATTAATTTGACACAATTCCAAATCAATAAATCTTCTTCTTTCCTTTGGACCATTCTTAATTAAACCTAAATCTTCAGGAGAAAACATAATAATTTTCATTACACCAAATAATTCATTTAATTTTCTAATTGATACTTTGTTAATTGCAATTGACTTTTTATTATTTTTTCTAAGATGTACATCAATTAACTTTATTTGATTATCCTTAACAATCTCAACAGTTATATGAGCTTCCTCTTGATGAAACAATATTAATTCTTTTATATTAGAAGTTCTATGAGATTTCGATGTTGAACATAAATAAATTGCTTCAAGAATATTTGTTTTTCCTTGCGCATTTTTTCCATATATAATATTGATATGGTCATCAAATAAAATTTTAGTATCTTCGTAATTTCTAAAATTTTTCAATGATATGGATTTGATGTACATTTTTTATCACTCCATCTACTCTACTTTAAGGGAATGACCTATGAGTTCAATAACATCCCCTTTGACTATTTTTTTACCTCTTTGCATTTCTACAGCTCCATTTAATTTCACTTCTCCATTTAAAATTAATATCTTAGCATGAACACCTGAATCTGCTATACCTGCAAGTTTTAATAATTGTCCAAGTTTAATAAATTCAGTATCTATTTTTATTTTTTTCATATTACACACTCCTACTACTTTTAATTGTTTAATCTTATTGGTAAAATCAAATACTTATATTCGTTTCCATCTATTTTTCTAATAATACATGGATTCAAGGCATTTGTAAATTGAAGATTAACAAGCTCATCATCAATAACCTTTAACGCATCTATTAAATATTTAGGATTAAAGGCTATTTCAATTTCATTTCCCTCTTTTTTTATGTCTATTTCCTCATATACATTTCCTATTTCGGTATTTGAAGTAATAATCATACTTTGGTCTTTAATTTCAATTTTAATTGGATTTTTCTTATTTTCTCTTGTAATAAGAGCTGCTCTTTCTAAGCTTAAAATTGTATTTTTACGATCTACTGTTGCAATGATATCATAATCTTTAGAAAATATTTGATCATATTTAGGAAAATCACCTTCTAACAATCTTGATACAACAATACTATCATCTAATTCAAATAAAATATGTTTGTCTGTATAGTAAATGGTTATGTAATCCTCTTCAAAGCTGGATAATATTTTATTGATTTCATTTAATGTTTTACCAGGCACAATAACTTTAAAATCTCTTACTTCATGATCTAAATCTATTTCTCTAATAGATACCCTATATCCATCTACAGAAACAATATTGAATTTACCGTTTTTAACCTCTAATAATTCACCTGTAAAAATAGGTCTAATCTCTTCTATTGCAATTGAAAAAATTGTTTGTCTAATCATTTCTTTAAAAACACCTTGTTTAAGAGTAAAGGAATTGTTTTTTTCTATTTGTGGTAATTGAATAAATTCACTACCTGGTTGTCCTGAAATATTGAATTTTGATTTTTCACATTCAATAGTTGTTAAATGGTTTTCATCTACCGTAATCGTTACTTCATTGTCAGGAAGCTTTTTTACAATTTCAGAAAATATTCTAGCTTCTAATGCAATGCTTCCATTTTCCCTAATAATAGCCTTTACAGTACTTTCAATACCTAATTCTAAATCATTACTTATTAATTTTAATTCATCATTTGTAGCTTGTAGTAATATACATTGTAGTATAGGCAGTGTAGTTCTAGAGGATACTGCTTTCAATACAGTATTGACACCATTTAGTAAATCTAATTTGTTACATTTAATTTGCATTGTGTATATCTCCTTTCGAGGTTTTGTATATAAATAATTAAATATTTTTATAGTAATTCTAGTAATAAGCGCTGTTAATTTGTTGAAAAGTAGTCTAGAGCCTTATTTTAAAAGGGCTGAAATCTAGGTATAAGGTTGTTTATGAGTTAAAAACTTATTAGACTTCATTCACAGGACAAAAACAGTGGATATTTATTCCACAATCTATGTACAAGTTATCGTAATCTTATTCACAGGTTTTATTTAGGTGTATATTTGATTATTTGCCGGTTACCTTTTTGGTTAAAATAGAGATTGTATTAAATAGAAGCTGATCTGTTTTCATTTCGGAATTAATTTTTTCATAACCGTGAATAATTGTTGTATGATCACGTTTTCCAAGCTTATTTCCAATTTGAGGTAAGGACATATCTGTTAAAGTTCTGCTAAGGTACATAACAATTTGTCTAGGATATGATATTTCTCTTGGTCTTTTTTTAGAGGTAATGTCTTCAGGATTTAAGTTATAGTGTTGAGAAACAACTTCAACAATGTATTCTATTGTGATAGCAGGGTTTTCTTTAAGAGAAATAAGATCCTTTAATGCATCCTCTGCTAATTCCTTGGTAATTTGTTTATGAACTAGTGTTGAGTAAGCCACAATTTTATTTACAGCTCCTTCAAGCTCCCTTATATTAGAAGTAATATTGTTAGCTACATATTGATTTACTTCATTTGGTATATCTAAATTTTCAAGTTCAGCTTTTTTTCTAAGGATAGCCATACGTGTTTCGAAATCAGGAGCCTGAATATCAGCAGTTAAGCCCCATTCAAATCTAGACCTTAATCTTTCTTCGAGTGTTTCAATTTCCTTTGGAGGACGATCAGAAGAAATGATTAATTGTTTTTTTGCTTCATATAAAGTATTAAAGGTATGGAAAAATTCTTCTTGTGTTCTTTCTTTACCTGCAATAAATTGAATATCATCTACCAAAAGAACATCAATGTCACGATATTTTTTTCTGAAGTCTTCATTATTACCTGTTTTAATAGAATTAATAAGTTCGTTTGTAAATTTTTCAGAAGAAACATATAGAACCTTAGAATGAGGTGATTCATTCAAAATATTATGTGCTATGGAATGCATTAAATGAGTTTTGCCAAGCCCTACTCCACCATAAATAAACAAAGGATTATATGCTTCTGCAGGAGAGTCTGCAACAGCTAAAGAAGCAGCATGAGCTAATTTATTATTGTTACCAACGACAAAAGTATCAAAAGTATATCTTGAATTTAAGTTATTGTGTTTTGAAGCAATACCAACCATAGCAGATCTACTAACAACAGTTTGATTTTCTTCATCAATCATTTCATTAATTGAAGAAAGCTCTTTTGGTATGATAAACTTAATATCATAAGATTTACCAGTAACTTCATTAATAGCAATCATAATAATTTTTGAATATTTTTTTTCAATATAATTTCTTTCAAGATCATTATCTGCTTTAATAATGACTAGATTGTTAGATACTTTAACAGGTTCTAGTGTTTCCAAAAATGTTTTATAAGACATATTAGAAATATCGGATTCATTTTTTAATAAAGATTGTATCTCACTCCATTGATCTATTACGGACATAATATACCTCCAAAATATCTTATTATATATATTAAAATCATCTAATATTAGAATTTTACAACTCAAAAGAATATATGACTTCTTTTATTATAGGAAAGGTAGTCCTTTAAAGAACAGAACTTTCCTATAATACTTGAACAAAATAGAAAGAAATTCAAGGAAAAAAAAGAATATATTCATTTAGTTTGTTTCAATATATAAGATGTATACTTATATTACTCTAAAAAAAAGATTATTTCAATCCTATATTAGTGGGTATAAACGGTCTGTTTGTTAATAAATTATTAATTACACATTGTGAATAATGTGGATAAGTTTTATGAAATGAGATTATACACAAGGTGTTAATTATATAATAAACAAGGTGTTAATATATATTAATAGATATTTCTGTTTTTTATAAAGCATAATAAATAAAAATTAACATTTGTAACCAATAATATGGGAATAAAAGTTTTAAACAATTTATCCACAGAAACAAAGGTTTCTTATGAAAAAATATGTGGATAAAAAAAATAAATAAATTAAAAATTTTCTTCTTGACTAAAGTGAACATATTTAATATAATTGAAATAGTGCTTTTTCAAGGAGTGGACGATAATGCAGTAGATTCCGCCTTGTTATTAAAGCAATTTATATCATTAATTCATTTAAATTGATATAACTTCTGAATTTTAAAGGAGGTGCTTAGAGTGAAAAGAACATATCAGCCAAAGAAAAGACAAAGAAGTAGAGAGCATGGTTTTAGAAAAAGAATGGGTACTAAAAGCGGAAGAGCCATTTTAGCAAGTAGAAGAGCTAAGGGTAGAAAAAAATTGACAGCATAAGGCCGCATTTTGTGGCCTTTTATACTATTTAATTACTAACCAATTTTTACCTTTTATCTAAAATAAACAATGAAAGCTAAGGTAAAAATATGAAAACTTATATTTCTCTGAAAAACAGATTTGAATTTGATAGAGTGTATAACAACAAAAATTCATGTGGAAATAAGAATTTAGTGATGTATATATGCAAAAATGAATTAAATGTGAATAGATTAGGGCTTTCTATAAGTAAAAAGGTAGGAAATAGTGTAGTCAGACATAGAATTGGGCGTTTAATAAAAGAAAGCTATCGATTAAATGATACGTCCATTTCTAATGGATATGATATTGTTATAGTTGCAAGAACTAGTGTTGTCGGTAAGTCATATCAAGAAGTTGAAGGATCATTACTACACTTATTTAAACTACACAAGCTACTATGTAAAGCCGATTATAAGTAGAAGGAAATTGAAAAGTTTAAATATGAGAGCTTTTCTAATTTCCAATATCATGATTATGAATAAGAGAAGTGATTAAATGAATTTATTAAAGAGAAGTGTTTTATTACTAATTAGATTTTATAGAAAGTACATCTCTCCTTTAAAAAAACCATCTTGTATTTTTATACCAACATGTTCACAATATGCGCTAGACGCAGTAACTAAGTATGGGTTTTTTAAAGGATTATATTTAAGTATAAAAAGGATATTAAGGTGTCATCCATTCTCAAAGGGTGGATATGATCCAGTTCCATAATTAATTGGAGGATATACAATGAATTTTTCATCTATTTTTATTTTAACTCAGTCAAGCTTTCCAATTATTGGAACAATTGCTAAGGTATTTGGTCTAATAATGAATGCAATTTATAATTTTTTCTTTAACAGTTTCGGGGTTGTTTCTATAGGTATCAGTATTATAGTATTTACAATAATTGTAAGATTATTAATGATTCCATTAGCGATAAAACAACAAAAGTCAATGAAGGATATGCAAAAGGTACAACCAGAGTTAAAAAAAATACAAGAGAAATATAAAAACAAGAAAGATCCAGAATCCCAAAAAAAATTACAAGAGGAATCAGCTAAATTATATCAAGAGCATAATGTGAGTCCTTTAGGTGGATGCCTACCTCTCATGATTCAAATGCCTATTTTATTTGCATTGTTTGCAGTCTTAAGAAATATACCTGCATATATTGGTCATGTTAGAGTAGTATATGAAAATGTTGTGAATAATATTATAGCGGTTCCAGGATATGAAAAAATCATAGATGCTGTACATGGTGCACAAAAGATAAAAGTAAAAGGGTTTGTTGCTACAGATCAAAATAAAATTATTGATTTACTAAATGGATTATCATCGTCAGGATGGGTAGATTTAACAAATTCATTTGCGATTATCTCTGATAAATTAACACCGTTGATGGAACAAATTACTAAGATGCATTATTTCCTAGGTATTAATCTAGCTGATAGACCAGTTAATTTCACAAATGGTATTGATGGTATTTTAACTCCAGGCTTACTAATTCCGATACTATGTTTTATTGCACAAGTCTTGGTAACGAAAACAACTTCATCACCAAGTTCATCAGGCAATAAGCAAACTGATCAAACTCAAAAAACGATGATGATTATGATGCCTTTTATCACCTTAATGTTTGTTTTCCAAATGCCTGCTGGTTTAGGTTTATATTGGTTAATAAGTAATATATTCCAAGTAGTACAACAAGTTGTTGTTAACAAACATTTAGAAGAGAAAATTTAGTTGGAGGGAAGCATTTATGAATGTAATAGAAAAGAGAGCAAGAACTGTAGAGGATGCTATTACTGAGGCATTGGTAGAATTAGGTATTACGAGCGAAGAAGCAAACATCGAAATAATTGAAAAAGGTGTAGGCGGAATATTAGGTATTTTTAGTAATAAACAGGCTGTCGTAAAAGTGTCTAAAAAAATGAATCTTACAGAAACAGCAGTTCATTTTTTAACTAGTGTATTTGAAAAGATGAATTTAGAGGTTAAGATTGACGTTAATTTAGATGAAACCAATTCAATGAATATTGATTTATCTGGACCAAATATGGGCGTTCTTATAGGTAAAAGAGGACAAACGTTAGATTCACTTCAATACTTAATTAGCCTAGTTGTTAACAAAGAAGCAGATATATATATCCGAATTAAACTTGATACAGAAAATTATAGATTAAGAAGAAAAGAAACACTTGAAACCCTAGCTGTAAATCTTGCTAGTAAGGTTAGAAAAACTGGTAAAAAGTTCTCATTAGAGCCAATGAATCCGTACGAGAGAAGAATTATACATTATACATTACAAGATAATAAGTTTGTTGAAACTCACAGTGAAGGTGAAGAACCTTATAGGAAAGTTATCATAACTCCTGCTGTAAAAAAATAGTCCAAGTAATCAACTACCCCAGGCTTTATAGCGTGGGGTATCATTTCTTAAAGGAGCTTTTATATGATTTATGATACGATTGCAGCTGTTGCCACACCTATATCTTCTGCAGGCATAGGTATAATTAGGATAAGTGGTGAAGAAGCCATTAATATTGTGGATAATATTTTTCTTTCAAAAAAGAAGGGTAAATGTTTAAAACATGCCCTATCTCACACCTTAAACTACGGGTATATTATTGATAAAAAAAATAATCAAGTAGTAGATGAGGTATTAGTGTCTGTAATGAAAGCACCAAATAGCTTCACTAAAGAAAATGTTGTAGAAATCAATGCTCATGGTGGAATAGTTGTAGTTCAAAAAATACTAAGAATGGTATTGAATGAAGGAACAAGATTAGCGGAACCAGGTGAGTTTACAAAAAGAGCATTTTTAAATGGCAGGATTGATTTATCTCAGGCTGAGGCCGTGATTGATATTATAAATGCTAAGACAGAAATGTCCTTAGATGCTTCTGTTAATCAATTAAAGGGTTCAGTATCCGCGAAACTTGAGGTTATAAAAAAGCTAGTTCTTGAGCTAGTTGCTCATATTGAAGCGTCAATAGATTACCCAGAATATGACTTAGAAGAATTGAATTTTGATAATATTCAGGTGCAAATTCAAAACATAAAAAGTTTGATAGAAGAACTTTTAATTACCTATGATGATGGAAAACTAATTAAAGAAGGTATTAAAACTGTAATTATTGGAAAGCCCAATGTTGGAAAATCTTCTTTATTGAATACTCTCCTAAAAGAACAACGGGCAATTGTTACAGATGTACCCGGAACTACAAGAGACGTCTTAGAAGAATATATGCAAATACATGGAATTCCACTCAGACTTATTGATACAGCAGGGATTAGAGAAACTAAAGATATAGTTGAGAAGTTAGGTGTAGAAAAATCTTTAGAAAAAATAGATGAGGCTGATTTAATATTACTAATGCTTGATGCATCTGAGAAATTAGATGAGGAAGATTTTAATATTCTGGAGTTAGTTAAGAAAAAGAAAACGATTGTAATTTTAAATAAGTCTGATTTAGACCAAAAACTCGACATAAAAGAAATTGAAGCATTTGTTGGGGGTAAAGAAATTATATATATGTCAGTTAAAACTTTAGATGGTATGAATCAACTTGAAGACCATATTAAAGAACTATTTATGGTTGGAAATATAAATATGAATGAAAATGTTTATATAACGAGTGTAAGACATAAAAATGCATTAGAAAAAGCGATTCATAGTATTGAGCAAGTTATGAATGCACTTGAATCAAAAATGCCAGTAGATTTATTAGCGATTGATATCACTAATATTTATGAATCAATAGGTGAAATAACCGGTGATTCTGTTAAGGAAGATCTTATTCATCAAATATTTAGTCAATTTTGTATCGGTAAATAATCAAAAGGAGGCACTACTATGCGATTTGAAGAAGGAAGTTTTGATGTTATTATAATAGGAGCAGGACATGCAGGTTGTGAAGCTGCTTTAGCTTCTGCAAGATTAGGACTTAAAACTGTTGTATTTGCAGTAAATTTAGATAGCATTGCTATGATGCCTTGTAACCCAAGTATTGGTGGAACATCAAAGGGACATTTAGTAAGAGAGATAGATGCATTAGGTGGTCAAATGGGTATCAATATTGATAAAACCTATATTCAATCTAAAATGTTAAATACAGGAAAAGGGCCAGCTGTACATTCTTTAAGAGCACAAGCAGATAAATTTAAATATTCAAAAACGATGAAAAAAGTTCTAGAGGATACAGTAAATTTGCAAATCAGACAGGCAGAGGTTACAAATATTTTAATTGAAGACAATCAAATTATTGGTGTACAAATACTATCAGGTGCTATATATAGATCAAAAGCTGTAGTCATTGCTACAGGAACATACTTAAAGGCGAAATGTATTTATGGTGATGTGACTGTCTATAGTGGACCCAATGGGCTACAGGCTGCAAACAACTTATCAGCTTCTTTAATAGAATCTGGTATTGAATTATTTAGATTTAAAACGGGTACACCTGCAAGAATAGATAAAAAATCGATTGATTTTTCTAAACTTGAAGAACAAAAGGGAGACGATCGAGTAGTTCCCTTCTCATTTACTCATAAGGAACAAGATATTAATAGAGAGCAAATATCTTGTTGGTTAACATACACGAATAATGAAACTCATCAAATAATTAGAGATAACCTAGACCGATCCCCTCTTTACGGTGGAGTGATAGAAGGTACAGGACCTAGATATTGTCCATCAATAGAGGTTAAGGTTGTGAATTTCCATGATAAAGATAGACATCAAGTTTTTCTAGAGCCTGAAGGTGAAGAGACAAATGAAATGTACGTTCAAGGAATGTCAACTTCTTTACCTGAAGACGTTCAAAGAGATATGCTAAGAAGTTTACCTGGGTTAGAGAATTGTAATATTATGCGAACGGGATATGCAATTGAATATGATTGCATTAACCCAATTCAATTAAACCCTACATTAGAATTTAAAGCTATTAGTGGATTATATAGTGCAGGACAATTCAATGGTAGTTCAGGTTATGAGGAAGCTGCAGCACAAGGCCTTATAGCTGGAATAAATGCGGGGCTTAAGGCATTAGGAAAAGAACAAATTGTTATCGATCGATCACAAGGATATATTGGAGTACTAATTGATGATTTAGTAACAAAAGGTACGAGTGAGCCATATAGAATGATGACATCAAGAGCAGAATATAGATTGTTACTTAGACAAGATAATGCAGACTTAAGACTTACTGATATCGGTTACAAGGTTGGATTAATTGATGAGAATAGATATGAAATGTTTCTTCTGAAAAAAGAAATGATAGAAAATGAGATTAGTAGACTAAACCAAACAATTGTGGGGACTACTGAAAAAGTTCAAAGTCTATTATCAAAGCTTGAAAGTACACTTTTAAGGAGTGGTGCGTCATTGGCTGATTTGTTAAAAAGACCAGAATTAAACTACGAAGACTTAAATGAAATAGATGATGGAAGAAGTCCATTGCCTTTAGATGTAATTGAGCAAGTGAATATTCAAATTAAATATGAGGGTTATATCTCAAAGCAAATTAAACAAGTTGAACAATTTAAAAAGTTAGAAAAGAAAATTATTCCAGAGAGTTTAATATATGAAGAAATTAAAAGCTTAAGAATTGAAGCGAAACAAAAGCTCATTCAAGTTAAACCAATGTCTATAGGGCAAGCATCAAGAATTTCTGGTGTATCGCCTGCAGATGTTTCGGTTCTTCTGGTTTACTTGGAACAATTCAATAGAAACAAATCTGTGTAAACAATAATTTGTATAAAGGTGATAGTATGAAAAATATTGAATTTTTTTTGAATGGTCTTAAACAACTACACATCAATCCTACGGATGCAATGCTTGAACAATTTAGTCTATACTTTGAGATGCTCATCGATTGGAATGAAAGAATTAACTTAACCTCAATAACAGATGAAAAAGATGTTATTATAAAACACTTTTTAGATAGTCTGTTACTTGTTCATTCAATCAATTTAGAAAAGGTGAATAGTATTATTGATATAGGAACAGGAGCTGGATTTCCAGGGATACCATTGAAAATTATCTTTCCAAATATGAGATTGGTATTATTAGATTCAGTTAATAAAAAAGTTAGTTTCTTGGAAGAAGTTTGTAAAAGATTAAGCTTAACAAATGTAAAGTGTTTACATGGACGAGCTGAGGATTATGCAAAAGATCCAATCTATAGAGAAAAATTTGATTTGGTTGTATCAAGAGCTGTAAGCAATCTTTCTACACTATCCGAATATTGTATCCCGTTTGTTAATATGCATGGATCATTTATAGCATATAAAGCTGTCGACTATGAATTCGAACTGGAAGATGCACAACATGCAATAGAAGAGCTAGGAGGCCAAGTTAAAAAGGTAGATCAGTTAGTCATTCCTAATTCAGACATAACACGAACATATGTTTGTATTGAAAAATGTTCAGTAACTCCTAAGTATTATCCTAGAAAGGCTGGGCTACCTGCCAAAAACCCTCTATAAATGACAAATTATTTCCTGGGAAATAGAAATTATATAGCTCTCTCTTGAAGATATTATATCACTATGGTATAATTAGTCTATAAGAGGGGGTTTTTTATGAGAAATTATGGTGACTATAAGGTTATAATGATACCAATTGCAAATATTCGACCTAATCCATACCAACCTAGGAAGGTTTTTGATCAGGTTATGCTTGAAGAACTGTCAAATTCCATAAAAGAGTTTGGGGTAATTCAACCAGTTAATGTAAGAGTAATAAAAGATGAAACTTATGAATTAGTGGCTGGTGAAAGAAGATTAAGAGCTGCCAAATTAGCAAAGTTAGAAAAAATTCCTGCAATTGTAATAGATGTGAATGATAAAGACAGCGCTGTTCTTGCGTTAATTGAAAATTTGCAACGCGAAAATCTTAATTATTTCGAAGAAGCAGAAGGATATTATAATCTTATGGAAGATTATAACTTAACACAGGAAGATATTGCAAAACAAGTTGGAAAAAGTCAATCTACAGTAGCAAATAAGCTCAGATTATTAAAACTATCAGATCAAGTTGTTAAAGTACTGTTAGATCATCATTTATCAGAAAGACATGCTCGGGCACTTTTGAAGTTGCCAACTCCCGATTTACAATTAGCAATATTAGATAAAGTAATTATACAGTCTTTAAATGTCAAAAAGACGGAAGATTTAATTGATAACACATTACATAAAGTAATCAATGATGAGAAAACAAATAGCAAACAAAATGCATACTTAAAAAGGTATATTAAAGATATTCGAATATTTACGAATACCATTAAGCAATCTGTAGAAATGATGAAAGAAAGTGGTGTCGATGTGCAATACAAGCTTGAGGAAAATGACAATGCGTATTATATTTCAATTGTGATACCAACTACAAAATAAATAAGGTGATTATATGATAGAAGCGATCGTTGTAAAGGGGTTAGAAAAGATTGAAGACATTCATGTTATTAGAAATGAAATTCATTTAACACAAGAGGATAGTTTGAAACTATTTCGTGTTGATTCTTTTGATGAGAAAGCTATCCACGTGATTGTGTATGAAGGTCAACGAGTTGTAGCAACTGGACGATTATTAATCTTTGAGGAGTATATCGTCGATAAGGTGTGTGTTAGAATAGTTGATCGAAAAAATCATTACGGAGATCTTGTAGTAAAGATGTTAATAGATAAGGCATTTACTATGGGGGCTAGGAAGGTTGTTGCATTAGTTCCAGATGATATTACAGGATTCTTCAGTAGAATTGGATTTGTAAATGAAGAAGAGTTGGATGGATTGAATAAAATGACTATTACTAAAGAAAGTATTATAAAATGCAAACATTAAATGCATTAATTGCATTAATTGATGGGTTCAGACAGTCGACAAAAGCATTTTTTCTGGTAGGTGTATTCATTATAGGCAGTAAGTGTTCATTTTTCTGGCCTTACCCTTCGGCCGGTCAGGCGAAAAATGAACACTTACTGCCTTTGTATTAATCTAGAAGAAAAAATGCTTTTATCTCTGTTTCGTAATTGATCATTAATTAAAATGTAGACAACCTGAATCCATTAATTGATCATTAATTAAAATGTCGACAACCGAATCCATCAATTGATGGGTTTTTGATTTAAGATAACTAAAACTTTTACCTAACTTAAATATAAAGATAAAACTTCTAAAACTGCTTTTGGTTTTTCAATATGTGGAAATTCTTTTGTTTTATAAATAATTGAACTTTCTATAGAAGCATTCGCTTTTTTATATTCATTTATAATATTCTCAAAAGGTTCTGTACGTTCATTTCCTTGTATAATATAGATGCTATTGTTAATTTGCTCTAGAGCAGTGGTGATATTTACATTATTATAACGGCATAAGTTTGATGCAAAAATAAATTTATTATTTGCATCGCCAATATGGGAATTTTCATAAAAGGAATCAATGAATTTATTACTAATGTGAGTATCGTTATAAAAATAAGACTTTTTGAATTGTCTCTTAATTTGATTTTTTGAATTTATAACTAGATAGAGCATTGTTCCAATAATAGGAGTTTCTAATATATATTTAAGTATTGAGTATTTTTTAATTGGATTCTTTGACAATTTAGTTAAATCACCAGGATTGATAAATATCAATTTGTTAATATAGTTTGAGTTTTGAATGCTTAACATTGTAACAAAAGAGTTGCTGTGACCACTTGTGATGATGTCGGTGTCTTCTTGGATTACATCCTTAATGAAGTCATGTAAAAGTTGAACATACATGTATGCGGTATAGGTTATTTTGGGTTTCTCGGACAATCCGAAACCAATTAGATCAATTGCATATACGGTGTGGTTTTTAGCTAATTGTTTTGTCAGTTTACTAAACTCGTAAGAGGATGAACCGCTTTTCATAGAGTGAATACATAGAATGGGTTTTCCTGAGCCCATAGCAGTATAATGAATTTTGCCAAATTTCCATTGATAATAATAGCTATTATAATCGTATAGTTTTTTGTTAAGAGTTGCAATTGCAAAAATTACTTTATTAATAAATAACATCGTTATAAAAACGAAGCTTATATATAAACTGAATTTTGTAATTTTCTTTAATATGTTTTTCATGTATTGTACTCCTTTTAAATATTCATATTTATATTATGTAGCATAAACATGTAAATATCAAGAGTAAAGTGATTTCTTTATACATTTATTAATAGGGGTAGTTTACATATGATACGAATCAGTGGAGATAAACATTGTAAGTACCGATATATATCAAAGAAGAAAACATACCAAATTATATGGGGTTGTTTTTATCTTTAATTTAGTGGTATAATTAAGAATATTATTTATTATAAAAAGGTGCACTAATGTATAAAAATCAAATAAATAAGCTTGACGAAATTATTGATAAAACTTTAAAAACAATTAGCGAAAGCCATGATGAAATCAAAGAAATCAGCCATTTTGCAAAACATGAATACCTTGAATTAGAAGAAGAGTTTTTGAAATTAAAAATCGAGGCTAATTATGTTATAGATAAAGTGGAGGAGTTAGAATTAGGTTTAAAAAAGAGCAAATCAAGGCTTTTGTACGTTAATAAGAATTATGAAAAATTTTCAGAAAGCGACATGAAAGAGGTGTACGATTCAACGGATAAGATTCGTTTAGAATTAGCTGTTGAAAACGAAAGAGGAATACACCTTATCAGACGAAGAAATGAACTGGAGCTTCATTTAAAAAGCGTACAGAAAATATATGATAAAGCTGATAAATTGTCAAATGATTTTAACATGGCATACGGTGTATTGGTAGGC
Organism: Firmicutes bacterium HGW-Firmicutes-1; assembly: GCA_002841625.1. NCBI lineage: Bacteria > Bacillati > Bacillota > Firmicutes bacterium HGW-Firmicutes-1. The sequence continues at coordinate 29,307 of PHAG01000010.1, forward strand.
GATCTAAAGCAAGCAACTGAGCAAATGGATGGCTTCCAGGATAAGGAAATTTGGGGCGTAAAAGTACTTGAAGCACAAGAATTTGAGAGAAAAAGAATAGCAAGAGATATGCATGATGGACCTACTCAAAACTTATCTAATCTATTGTTAAAAACGGAATTATGTATTAAGTTATTAGATAAGGATATTGATAGAACCAAATTAGAACTCAATTCTTTGAAGCTTTTAATTAGAGCAACTATAGAGGAAACAAGAAGACTTATACACAATTTGAGGCCAATGTCGATAGATGATTTAGGATTGATACCAACCATTGAAAGATTGATTGATGAAATGAAGGGTGAAGTTAAATTTGAACTAAATTTAACACATGCTAAAAATTTAGAACTTAATCTGGATCCTGTAATGACATTAGCGGTGTATAGAATTTCACAAGAAGCACTTAACAATATTAAAAAATATTCTCAGGCAACTAAGGTTGAATTTGAGATAAAAGTCGAGGGAGATATTTTGAATTTGCACATTACTGACAATGGAATAGGTTTCGATATTGATGGTGTTAAACTTAATCTTGAAGATAATAGAGGATTTGGTATTTCCATGATGCGTGAGCGTACGAATTTATTGTTAGGGGAATTTCAAATATTTTCTACAAAGAATAAAGGGACAACTATTACCGTCAAGCTACCTATAATTTTGAAAAAAGAGGTTCTCAAAGATGAATAGAATTAAGATACTAATAGCAGATGATCATCTAATGGTTCGAGAAGGATTGAAGCAATTAATAGAATTAGAAGAAGATATAGTAGTAGTAGCGCAAGCTGGAGATGGGAAAGAAGCAATTCAAAAAATAATTCAGTATGCGCCAGATGTTGTTTTACTAGATATTAATATGCCTGTTATGAATGGTCTAGAGGTAATCAAGCATTTGAAAGCAGAAAAAATTGAAGCTAAGGTTTTGATGCTTACATTACACAATGAAGTAGAATATCTTTTCAAAGCAGTTGAAATTGGAGTAAAAGGGTATGTATTAAAGGATTCAGAAGCTGATGTCTTGATAAAAGCGATTAGAGAAGTATATAAGGGCGATTCCTATATACAACCGAACATGGCAGCTAAGCTATTTCAAAAGATGAATGATCATGCAGAAAAAACTAGTACCTGTGAGAAACTAACGAAAAGGGAACTTGAGGTACTTAAGCTCATTACGGAAGGTTTGTTAAACAAAGAGATTGCGCACAAGTTATGTATAAGCGAAAAGACAGTGAAAAATCATATTTCTAATATATTCAAAAAGATTGAGGTTTCAGATCGTACGCAAGCAGCGGTGTTTGCAATAAAAAATAAAGTTGTAGATGTTTTTGATAGATAAATTCATGAAAAATCAAATGAAGGGCACTTCAATAGTTAGTGTCTCGGACGGTCGACAAAAGCATTTTTTCTGATAGGTGTATACATTATTGGCAGTAAATGTTCATTTTTCTGGCCTTACCCTTTGGCCGGTCGGGCGAAAAATGAACACTTACTGCCTTTCATATTCATCTAGAAGAAAAAATGCTTTTATCTCTGTTTCGTCAATTGATAATAAATTAAATTGTCAACAATCTGTGGCACTTCAATAAGAAGTGTCTTTTTATTTGTTTCTTATAGCCGCAATAATAAAGCGTTGCACTTAATATATAAAAAGCAGATAGTAAGCCAGAACATATTATAATGTGTTTGATTGGCGAGGAGTATAGATTTTCTAGATTATACATGCATAGTATTTCCATGTACGTTCCTGCTTTCTGTATTCATTCTTGGATATATGTTATTTGTCTTGGAAGTTGAAGGTATAGAGGACGAGACGGGGATAGCTTTTTTATGCGAATTGATAAATATATTAATTGCTGTAGCTAACAATGCGGGTTTGTCGTAGGTGTTATATTAATAGAGGCATAATTGGAACGGGTACTTCTTATTTATACCAGTGTAAAGGCTTAAGCTTTCTATGAGGTTTACTAAAATAATATATTGTAACTAGTAGGGGGCTTTGTTATTAGAAATATCAAATATTACATTTAGAAATTGCTATTGAATTGCATTATTCTAAATTTAATGATTTTCGGTGTGTATTTTAGCATTGTTTTGCAATCATGCCGATATTGGCGTTTAAAGCACTGTTTAACGGGTTTTGTAGTGTAGTGGACCTTTTATATGTCTGATTTTATGACTTTGTATTAATTTGCCTGTTTTTTTGCATTTTTTTAAAAACCATGAATATTAAAATTAACAAGATTATTGATTACTAATTTGTTTTATAAATTTAAATTTTCTGAAAAAGTGGGAGGATAGTTTATCCATTGAATGAGAAAGTATATGTAATTAATATAAAGTATATCTTTAGATAACGTAGTATCTATTTATTCATTTTATTTTGTTTGTATAATTCAAGATATAGTCTAGTTTCTATTTTGAATAGTAGAATGTTTAGAAAATATATTCATCTTAACATGGTGATTTTGAAACAATAGTATGTGTTTGAAGTGGTACAAACTGTATCATATATAGTGAAAACCAATTATGTATTTACTTAAAAATACATCCTAATAATATAAATTTACTTCTATTCAAAGGGATATGTCTTTTAGAATGAATAAAATATTTCATAGATCAATTTGAATTTAATCCTTATTGCTACATATTTGTGCTCTAGTATAACGGTTGTAACCCAGATAACAAATATTTAAGTTTGTTTTTATCGCATAAAAGTAGGTACTAAAGTATATTTTTGTTGTATTAAATACGCTATTTGGGGGCCCATTTATTTTAAATGCTATAATTGGATTCTAAGGTTCACAAGTATTTGGGTTGAAGATAATTAATTTCAAGGCGAAAAATGAGCGAATATTTGAAAGCTATTTGATAAAGATATCTTTCAAGGTTCTAAGTATTAGATGAGAAAATTCATTATGTAGTTTACAGGTATTAAATAAGTTGATCAAATTCTTATACCATTTATGTGTTTAACAAGCTCTTTTAATTCGTTAGTTATCTTATTATAAAAACGATGAGCTGGTTAAACGCCCAGAATCTATTAAGTAAGGTGTTTTAATTATAATGTTTATGGGTTTTTAATAATCTTTTCTAATGACAAAGTTCGGATAATTAATAAGGTATTGTATGGTTTGTATGTGAACAAATTAGCTTGTTTCCAATTATTATACAGACTACATTTTCCGTTTTGATAGATATAAATATTTGTTAATAGTATGAATTTGAAAATATTTTCTCTGCAAGCAAGATGTCTTTATCAAATAGCTTTAAAATATCCGCTTATTTTTACCTTGAAATAAATGAAATACATAGTATTTAATTGATATTTAAGACGCTAAATGCATTTAACCGAATAGAGATTTTCATCAGTTCCTCTTAAGTGGGGGAACTAGTTCCAACATCGGAGGGGGGTGAGTCCCCTCTGATGTGGAAGCGAAGGTTACATTTGATTACAAAACCGTAGTAAATGCGGGGGTTTTGTAACATTGATATGTTTCACGTGAAACATTTTATCTGTTCCAATCTGTTCATGGTGGTTTTGTCGGCTATAATACTTTGTTAGGAATAATGAGAATCATAGCTTGAAGTCCATGATAACGCACCTTTATTGTGTGCTTGACATCACTCCTAACTAATTATAAGGAGAAATGCATTAAAAAATGTTTCACGTGAAACATTTTAAATAAAATTAAGCGTAAAATTGACGCAAAAAAAGCAAAAACTAAGGCAAAGAAGTGGTTAATTGAAAACGAATGTGCTATAATAATAAAAGGTACAATTGACATATTAGGAGGAAGTAGCATATAATGGGTAGAATTATTGCTGTGGCAAATCAAAAAGGTGGAGTGGGTAAAACTACAACAACAGTGAACTTGTCAGCATGTTTAGCTGAAAAGGGAAAGAAAGTCCTTACTGTAGATATAGATCCACAAGGAAATACAACAAGAGGTTTAGGCATTGATAAGAAAAAAATAAATGAACAAAAGAAAACAATGTATGAGTTACTTCTTGGTGAAATATCAATTGAAGATTGTCTCCTAACCAATTTGATTGAAAACCTATCAGTAATACCAGCGGATGTTGACTTAGCGGGTGCAGAAATTGAGTTAATAGGCACAGAAAGCAGTAGCTTTACTCTAAAAACTGAACTCGACAGAATCAAAAACTCTTATGATTTTATTATAATTGATTGCCCTCCATCCCTTAGCATACTAACGGTAAATGCATTAACTGCAGCTGATACTGTTCTTGTTCCGATACAATGTGAGTTTTTTGCACTCGAGGGGTTATCTCAATTGATGTATACAATAAATCTTATTCAGAAAAGATTAAATCCGCATTTGGAAATTGAGGGTGTTGTATTCACTATGTATGATGCAAGAACGAATCTATCTATTCAAGTTGTAGATGAAGTGAAAAAAAAGCTAAGAAAAACCAACATCTACAAATCAATAATTCCTAGAAATGTTCGACTTGGCGAAGCGCCTAGTCATGGACTTCCAATAAATTTGTATGACCCTACATCAAAAGGGGCTGAAAGTTATAGACTACTTGCGGATGAAGTAATTGAAAGAGAGGAAAAGAAGAATGACGACAAAAAGAAAGGGTTTGGGAAAAGGTTTATCCGCTCTTATTGAGGATGACCTAGAGGAAAAGATATTAGAACAAAACAATAATGGCGTTATATATCTTAAAACTTCAGACGTTGAACCGAATAGAGAACAACCAAGAAAGACATTCAATGAAGATTCATTGCATGAGCTAGCTGAATCTATAAAGTTGTATGGAATCATTCAGCCATTAATAGTTACTAAGAAGGAAAATTATTTTGAAATTATTGCAGGAGAAAGAAGATGGAGAGCATCTAAGATTGCTGGACTGAAAGAGATTCCAGTAGTAATAAAAGATTTTACACAAGAAGAAATTTTAGCAGTATCTCTAATTGAGAACATTCAAAGAGAAAATCTGAATCCTATTGAAGAAGCCTTGGCATATCAAAGACTATTAACAGAGTTTATGCTGAAGCAAGATGATATTGCAGAAAGAGTATCAAAGAGTAGATCAGCTATAGCAAATATTATGAGATTACTCAATTTAGATAATCGTGTTCAACAAATGATAATTGATGAAATGATATCAAGTGGTCACGCAAGAACATTATTAGCGCTTGAAGATAAGCAGACTCAATATGAATTAGCGTATAAAATATTTGATGAAAAATTAAGTGTTAGAGAAACAGAAAAACTAATCAAAAGCATTATGAAACCATCTGCTAAAAAACAAAAAACCATCGAAAATATGGATATGCTAGAACCAATATATCGAGAAATGGAAAAGAACATACAAGAGATACTGGGGACAAAGGTAACTATTAATAGAAAGAATGAGCATAAAGGTAATATTGAAATTGAGTATTTTTCAATGGAAGAGTTAGAGAGAATTTCAGATTTGTTATCAATAATAAAAGCAAATTAATATTTGACAATCACCGATAAAAGTCGAACAGAAATGTTCTAGTTACACAACAGGCATTGTTATAAATACGTGCGATCTATATTTTATTTGCTTGTAAAATCAAAAAATGAGAATACTGTATAGTGAAAATATAATCATTATTACTAAGGAGATTTACAATGGAAACTGTTACATATTTAATGAGCAATTATGGTTTAGAAATAATAATTGGAACATACTCATTTCTAGCCCTATTGTTTATATTATTAATTATTCAAATGGTTAAAACTTCCAAGCTTAAAAAAAGGTATAATTTAATGTTTAAAGGTGAAAAAGTCCAAAATGTTGAAGAAATGTTATTAATGCATAAAATTGAGGTAGATAAGGTAATAAATACTCATGCAGATATTAAATCTAACATATCGAATATGCAAAAAGCATTAACAACGGCATATTCAAAATCATCTATTTATAGATATGATGCGTTCTCGGGGTTATCAGGAAAGTTAAGTTTTGTATATGTATTATTAGATTCAACAAATTCGGGACTTATATTAAATGGTATTTATAGCAGCGAAGGCCATTATTTATACATTAAAGATGTAGTTAATGGGAAGACGGAAAAAGAATTGTCAAAAGAAGAAAGATTAACATTAGATAAAGTAATGAATACGAATAACTAATTATTGTAATGTAGGAGGCACACTTGTCATATAAATTATTAGCAATAGATTTAGACGATACATTATTAAATGATAATTTAGAAATAAGCAGAACCAATCTTGACGCATTAAAGTATGCCTTAGACAAGGGAGTGAAACTGGTACTTTGTACGGGAAGGCCTACCCAGTCTGTAAGTAAATATATTGAAGCAATTGAAGGCTATGGAAGTGAAGATTTTGCAATCGTGTTTAATGGATCAATAATTACGTCTGCCAAGGGAGAGGTAATTTTTAGAAAATATATAAACAAGGAATTGTTAGAAAAGCTAGTAGATATAGGTAGAGCAGAGGATGTAGATATACAGATCTATAATGATAGAGAGCTTCTTGTAGAAAAATATACAAACAGAATCAAAGATTATGAAAATTTATCAGGTATGAAGGCGAAACATATAGAAGATTTAAAGAATGAGCAAATGAGTATAAAAGTTCTATATAATTGCACAGACACATCTAAGCTTGATAGAATAAAAGCGAAAATTGAATGCGAATTAAAAAATGAAGTATTTGTATTTTATTCAAAAAAAGCATATTTAGAGGTTTTGTGTAATGAAGGAAACAAGGGTATTGCGCTCGAGTATTTAGCAAATAAGTTATCAATAACTAGAGAACAAGTTATTGCGATTGGTGATAGCGAAAATGATATTTATATGCTTGAATTCGCGGGATTAGCAATATGTATGAAAAACGGCAGAGAGACAGTTAAAGCTATTGCAGATTACATTACTCAAAATACGAATAATGAGAACGGAGTTGCCGAAGCTATATATAAGTTTATTTAAAAATATATAGTTACTATGAAAGTGAAAAGCACATCCGATAATTAAGATATTGAACATGAATAAAGATGATCTTTTTCATTAAGAGATAGTGACAAAAAATTACAAATTATTTCCTGGGAAATAAAAACCTGCGCAATGAAACGCAGGTTGAGGGGGGTATTAGATGTTATTGTACCAATTTAATAAAAAATGTGGTACAATCGTAGTATAACCTTTCTAGCAATATTTATTCAGGAAGCGTGCAAATTAAATAAGCATGAGAAACAGTGGGGCCGACAGGGCTATCATATTAACTGGTGTAGGTGATATAAATGAGAAGAGTATTCGTAGATAATTTAAAAGGAACAGAAATATTAGCTAAACCAATATACACTAAGAATGATATGATTTTGCTATCCCAAGGTATTAGGGTGAAAAAATCATACGTTGGAAAATTAAAGGAATTGGGGATAGACTATATTTATATTGAGGATGCAATATCTGAAGGTATTGAAATTGAAGATTTTATCGATGAGCGTACAAGAGACCTTTGTAAAAAAGAAGTTAAAAATGTTTTGGAAAAATTCTCTACGTCAGGTAAAGTTGAACTAGATGCTATAGCACAAGTAGCACAAACTGTAATTGAAGACATTCTATCTAATAAAGAAGTTCTTGTAAATATTTCTGATATTAGAAGAGAAGATGAATATACATACTCACATAGTGTTAACGTATGTAGTCTCTCTGTCTTAACCGCAATAAAAAGAGGATACTCACCTGAGAAGGCAAGAGACTTAGCAATTGGTGCATTGCTTCATGATTTAGGAAAAGTATTAATACCAGATGAAATATTAAATAAAGAAACAGGGTTAAGTGCTCAGGAAAAGGAAATATTTAAGCAGCATGTAATACATGGGTATGAAGCAGTAAAAGATGAAGTGTGGCTGAGTGCTATTTCAAAGGTTGTAATATTGACACATCATGAAAGACTTGATGGAAGTGGATATCCATTTGGATGGACAGGAGACAAGATACATGACTCAGCTAAAATAGTTGCGATATGTGATGTGTTTGATACAATGACGAATAGAAGATCTAATAGGGATGCCTACAAAATATATGAAGTGATTGAGTACTTAACTGCAATGAAGGGTGTTATATTTGATCAAGAAATTGTAAATACATTTACCAATCACATAGCTGTTTATCCATCAGGATCAGGAGTAATTACCAACAGAGGGGATTATTGTATCGTTATCAAACAAAATAATACCCTTACTACTAGACCTATCATTAGACTAATAAAAAATTCTAATGGCGAACCATATGAAAATATGAAAGAATTAGATTTGGCAACGGAAACTACACTATTTATAGTAGACACATACGAAATCTAAAACAAGGGAACATGTATGCGTGTTCCCTTGTTAGTTCTAAAAATAAGATAATACGATAGTACGAATATAAATAAGCAAGAAAAACTAGGAAGAAAAATTATGTGTGAAAACATAAACACATGTTCCTTTTAGACACTCCGATTAATAAGTTTTTTCACATAGAGCAAAATAATTATTTATTATTGAATTAATATTATTACTTGAGATAAATCATCTTTAATAAATCTGTTTTGTAAGATTTCTTTTCACAATCTAAATCATAATAAGGTTTAATCAATGGTGGGCAAGTATTTATATCATGTGCTCATACAACTTTTTAGATACAATAACAGAAAAAACATATACCAGTACATATTTAAAAATATTTATTGAAAAATAAATTCTAATAGATTATAATAAGAACAGATAAATTGACGTTGATAGAAGCTAAGATTATTGTATCACTTAAGAGAGTCGATGGTTGGTGAGAATCGATGTGACATATAATCCCTCTACTTCTGGAGTTGCCGATGAAAATCGGAAGGGTTGTATCCTTTATAATACATCAGAGAGGCCGATTAGGCAATTTGGGTGGCAACGCGGAACTTTTTCGTCCCATATATTTATATGGTGGCGTAGAGGTTTTTTTTATGTTCCAGGAAGCACAAAAAGTAAGACAATGTAAAGGATATAATACACGAACAAGCGCTTTCATTCCTTACAGAATAAGTTCTGCATAAGTAACTAGAAAAGAGACAGATAGGTAACGTGAATTTACATGCTTCACAACCATTTGTGATTAATGAATAGGAGAAAAAAACAATGATTGATATTAAACTATTAAGAGAGAATTTTGAAGAAGTACAAAATGCATTAAGTAATAGAAAAGAAGACTTTAATCTAGATCGATTTAAGGATCTTGATCTAAAAAGAAGAGAACTTTTGCAGGAAGTAGAACAACTTAAGAACAAACAAAATGTAGTATCTAAACAAGTTCCTATTTTAAAAAAGGAAGGCAAAGATGCTACCGCAATTTTAGAACAAATGAAAGCATTATCTAACGAGATCAAGGATTTAGATCAAGAAATTAAAGAGATAGAAATTGAATTGAATAACTTCATGTTAACAATTCCCAATATGCCTCATAGCTCGGTTCCGCTTGGAGATACAGATGAAGACAATGTTGAAATTAGAAAGTGGGGGGAACCAAAATCGTTTGGGTTTGAACCAAAGCCACATTGGGATCTAGGCACGGAGCTTGACATATTAGACTTTGAAGCTGCAGCTAAAATAACGGGTGCAAGATTTACAGTTTATAAAGGACTAGGTGCAAGACTCGAAAGGGCTTTGACTAATTTTATGTTGGATTTACATGTTGATAAACATGATTATACAGAAGTGTTTCCACCTTTTATGGTTCATAGAAGAAGTATGATAGGAACCGGTCAACTACCTAAGTTTGAAGAAGATGCTTTTAAAGTTGAAGGGACGGAGTATTTTTTAGTGCCTACTGCTGAGGTTCCTGTAACAAACATGTATAGAGATCAAATATTAACTTCCGAGCAGCTACCAATTAGACATTGTGCTTATACTGCGTGCTTTAGAGCAGAAGCAGGATCAGCGGGTAGAGATACCAGAGGATTAATAAGACAACATCAATTTAATAAGGTAGAGTTGGTTAAATTTGTTAAACCAGAAAATTCATATGAAGAATTAGAATCACTAACAAGAGATGCAGAAGAGGTGCTTCAATTACTAGGTATACCGTATAGAGTTGTGAAAATATGTATGGGAGATTTAGGATTTACTGCAGCAATGAAGTATGATTTAGAAGTATGGATGCCAAGTTACAATAGATATGTAGAAATATCTAGTTGTAGTAATTTTGAATCTTTTCAAGCGAGAAGAGCTAATATAAAATATAAAGAAAATGTCAAAGACAAAGCAAATTTTATTCATACACTAAACGGCAGTGGCGTTGCAGTAGGTAGAGCAACTGCAGCTGTACTTGAGAATTTTCAACAAGAAGATGGTAGCATTATAATACCTGAGGTATTAAGGCCATATATGAACGGTAAGGAAAAAATAAATAAATAATTACAAAATAATAAAAAATACAAAAACAAAAAATACAAAAACAAGAAAAAAAATAAGAAATACAACAATAAGAAATACAACAAAACAACAATTAGAAACTAAAAGAAGAATTTCAATAAAATAGAACCTATAGTATAGACACTTGTTAAAAGAGTTTATACTATAGGTCCTTCTTGTTTATAACCGTACTAATTAATTAGCATCTTTGTGCATAAGTGCATTAATGACGCGAATAGCATCTTCATTTATAACCTTATAATTGATTTCTAAACCGTTACGTTCGCCAGATATTATTCTAGCAGATTTAAGTTTTGAAATATGCTGGGATACAGTTGATTGAGGTATATTTAGGCAATTTTGCATAAATGAAACATTACATCCATCTTGATTTAGTAATCCATTTACGATACATAACCTTGTTGGATGGCCTAGTACCTTTAAAAGTTCAGCCATTTCAGTATATTTGTTGATATCCATTTGTTCACCTCGTTAATTGTATTATTATAATATGTGAATAAGTATAGTTTAGCAGAAAAATAAATGAAAGTAAAGCGGAGATATCTTTATTCTAAAAGGACATTTTAGTATAGTATAGGAGGTGACTTATGAAGGTAAATGGTCGAAGGCTTATATTGAAAGGATTCTTAATAAATAAAATTTAAAACCGCATTTATGAAATCATATGTTATAATTGTATAATAAGATATGAATTGAGGAGTTTATTATGACAACACAAGACAGTTATGAAATTGTTAAACATAATATTAGAGTGAGTAATCTAGCAGAAGGGTTTGCTAGATATTTAGGATTCTCAGAAGAAATGAGTAAAATGGTCGCAGTAGCGGGTGTTTTCATTGACTTAGGTAAAATTGCAATGGATTATAGCGTTTTCAATAAGGAAAGAGTGTTAACAGAAGATGAATTTGAATATGTTAAACAACATTCCTCAAAGAGTACAGAAATTCTTATTCAAAGCAATCTGATTTCTAAGGATATTTTATCTTGTATTATTCATCATCATGAAAACTTTGATGGAACAGGGTATCCAAGTAAGTTGAAAGGGATTATGATTCCAGAAGGTGCTAGGGTACTAAAGATATGCGATGTATATTTAGCACTCATTGAAAAAAGACCCTATAGAGAGTCGTTTTCTCATGAAGGTGCAATTGAAATAATTCGAAGTGAGAGAAACAAGTTTGATTCTAAATTACTAGATGAATTTGTTGTTTATATAGAATCATCCAAACAAGAATATAAATAAACCAGAAGAATAATAAAATAACAACTAAGAAAAACTGTAAATAGGATTGTTGAAATTGATCAACGAATCTATAAACAGTTTTTGATTTTTAAAATATTAAAACGTTAATACATATTGATACATAAGAACAAAGTGACAATAACTACCTAATAAGACAAACAAATGAAAGATTTCATGAAAACCAAACCACTTTGAATTAATTTTTGGCCATTTAGTACCATAAATAATAGCACCAAGTGTATAGGCAATCCCTCCTGCGAATAGCCAACTAATAGCTGTACCAGGTAAAGTTTTTGCAAGTGGAAAAATTGCTATTACAATCATCCAACCCATTCCAATGTATATTCCAGTGTTAATCCACCGAGGAGCATTCATCCAAAATAATTTGAATAAGATGCCTGCGATTGCAGTCGACCATATAATACATAGTAAAGTAAGTCCAATTGTTCCCTTCAAGGGTATTAAACAAATAGGGGTATAGGTTCCAGCTATTAAGACAAAAATCATCATATGATCAATTCTGTGAAGAATATTGCTTAAGCCTTTTGGTCTATCGATAATATGATATAAAGTACTAGCTAAATATAGTAGTATTAAACTCGATCCAAAAATTGCAAATGCTGCAACATGAATTGTGGAACCAACGATATACGACTTAGATACTAGACTAAAGACAGCAATAATGGATAGAATAACTCCAATAAAATGAGTGAACGCACTCATAGGATCTTTAATATACTTCATATTAACACCTCCAACACGTAGTATCTAATACTACGTTTGATAATACGTACATTATAATACGTGATTAACGATAACGCAAGAACTATTTATTATAAATACATTGAACGATATTAGTATTAACTTTCATAGCTCAGCTTATACATTATTAGCCGTCATAATCGAAAAAAATCTATAAAGCGAGATAACTAGTTGAGTATATAAATGTAGTTACATATTATTTTTACTATGCTATAATTATCCTTACTGAAATATAATAAGATTACCAATGGAGATACAAATGCAAGAAAAAATAGCAACACCAAAAAGAACAATGGAAATCATCAATAAATACAATTTTATTTTTCAAAAAAGATTTGGGCAAAACTTTCTGATAGACTCAAATATCCTTGAAAAAATTGTACACGGGGCAGAATTAACAAAAGAAGATGTTGTTATAGAGATTGGTCCGGGTATTGGAAGTTTAACTCAAGTTTTGGCTGAGAATGCAAAAATGGTTATCGCTATAGAAATTGATAAGAAGTTAATTCCTATACTAGAGGAGACTCTAATAGGATACGACAATGTTATCATTATCAATGAAGACATTTTAAAGGTTGATATGCAAAAGCTTATAGACCAATATAATGATGGTAGAAAGATTAAGGTAATAGCAAACTTACCTTATTATATTACTACTCCCATTATTATGGGTCTGTTTGAAAACAACGTTCCAGTTGATACAATCACGGTAATGGTACAAAAAGAAGTTGCAGACAGAATGCAAGCTGGACCTGGCACAAAAGATTATGGTGCACTCTCTTTAGCGGTACAATACTATTCAAAACCAAAGGTAATTGCTCAGGTTGGTCCTAACTGTTTCATACCAGCTCCGAAGGTAGGATCTTCAGTTATTAGTTTGAAGAGATTTGATGAACAAGAGATAGAAGTCGCCGACGAGAAATTCTTGTTTAGAATAATTAGAGCCTCATTTAACCAAAGAAGGAAAACATTAGTAAATAGTATAAGTAATCAAGAGACTCTTAACGTTTCAAAGGCTTGTTTGCAACAAGTACTTGGAAAAATGGGATTAGATGAAAGGATCAGAGGAGAAGCACTAACCTTAAAACAATTCATTGAGCTAAGTAATTATATATTAACTAATTGAAAAAATAATAAAACCCCCCTTTAACTAATATAAATATATAAAGGGGGTTTTTAAATGGAAAAATATATTAGAAAAATTGTTCATCTTGAAGTAATTAATAAAGAATATTGTTTAAAAGGAAAACCTATTATCGCGTACTATAAATTAGAAAAAAGAAGTGGTAAATACAAAATTACACTATCTATTGAAGGTATGAAACCTTTAGAAAATGAGAGCTATTATTTTTGTATAGTATTTAATAGAGGACAAAAATATTATATGAAAGAAATACAAGCAATAAGGCCAGATAAAAACGGGAAAATGAATGAATTAATTCCAGTTGAAGGTTTATGGATGGATGATTTAAAAGGAGTAGTTATAACAAGATATAAACATGAACAAATTTTAGTTGGATATCATGATGATGTGTTTAACCATGAAAATCTTGTCTTTGAAGAAGAAGTTACCAAGAAACACATCGTGGCAGCTAGCGACGAAGTTACAGTTGAGGATATTCGTGTTAATCAGCTGAAAAATTATAATCACGATAAAATTCAAGGCATTACTAACAAACAGAGTATGCATAATATAATTGATGAATCAAGCAATATGGATGCAAAGAATATTCATGATAATGAAAATACATCGAATGAACAAGGAACACCAAACACTCAAAACACTCAAAACACTCAAAACACCCAAAACACCCAAAACACCCAAAACACCCAAAAAACTCAAGACATTCCATATCCACATGACAATAAAATAAATAGTAATGGGAACGATACTAATACTGAAAATAACAATAACAATAAAAATACTAGCATACCAGATTCGATTAATAGGCAAAAAGTACTTAATAAGACGGAGAAAGATTTTAACCAGAGGTCGGATAATCAAAATCAACGTAAAACGAATATGAACCCTGAAAGTGGCTTAAATACAATTGAATATATTAAAAAGCAGCTTGAAATGAAAGAAGAAGTTAAAATTATTGATGAAATATTTGAAAAGAACGAAAAAATAACACCTTTTGATAAGCAAGATACAAAAACAGAGTGGGTAAAAATAGAAATAACTGACCTTGTATTTTTACCATTAGAGTCATGGATATTAATGAACAATGCCTTCTTGATGACTTGTTATAGAAAATACAAACATTTAATTTTAGGTAGAAGTAAAGTGGAAGGTGCATTAAAGCTGGGGATACCTGACATATATTATTTTAAAGAAAGTTTAGTAGCAAATGTATGTGGATTTCATGAATTCTATTCCTGCAATGGAAAAAATCCAAAATCAGGTGAATACGGATATTGGGTAATAAAAACTATATTATAACTTAAGATATGCTTTCGTAATATGTAATATAAATGTAAGGAGATATTCATATAAAATACATATTAACAAGATAGTATAATAGTATAGTTTGAATCCCCCTTTAAATTTAAATAGATATAATAATGAAAAATGTCCTATCCGCTTAAAAGTGGGTAGGACTTTTTTGTCATTTATGGTAAGTAATTTATAATTTTTTATTTTGAAGAAATTGACACGTTTCCAAAACTTGAGTAAATATGAAGATCAGGATTATCACTTTCTTTTACAATTGAAAAGCTTGAATCAATGTCAATATTGCCCATATTTGAATCAATATATGCAGTCGAGTTTTTATTATTTGCAAAGGATAGATCTACATTTCCCATCTCAGTACTAGTATTTAAATTTGCTACCTTCCCATTGAAATCTGCAACAATCTCACCCATTCTAGCAGTAAGATTTACAACTTCTATGTTCTTTGCAGCTGTTATATCTAAGCTTCCCATATCAAGCTCACATACCAAGGATTCGATAATATCTGTAAAATCAAGGCTCATTTCTCCAAAGTTAGAGGTAGAATCAAAAGAGGTAACAGGAGCAGACACACGTAAATCGATATCACCCATTTCACTATGAACTGAAATAGATTCTTTAGGGGTTGTTATATCTAAATCTATATTTCCTAAGCTTGACGTTAGATATAAATTATTGATCTTGCCAAAAATACTCTGATTTGTTATTTCTCCCATGGATAGTGTTAAATCTAAAGTATTACATACATAATCAGTCGGCACATGAACTTTAATATAACTATCATATTCACGATCTATAAAAATATCAGTTACGGAATAGTAGGTATTAATATAGAGGGTATTTTCCACTTGCTCTACTTTATATTCTACGGAATATAGAGGAGAGCTAGGATGTTCATTATAATACTCAACCATAATATCCGTGCGATCTTCTTCAACAAAAATTACATCTTCTAAAGAGGAGTTGATTACAATAGAGTCTGATAATGAAAAGTTATCTGTCTGAGAAGCTGTCACAGTTTCAAATTGGCTACTCTTGTTATTATTAAAAATGGACCAATTATAATTAAGATTTTTGCCATCATTAATTTGTAAGTTTCCAAAATTACTCAAAATATCTTTATGTTTTGAGATATAGTATCCAGTAAAGGATATGGCTATGATTAATACGATTGATAGGATCAATGAGGTAATGCCTAAGAATTTATGAAATCCTCTCATGTTAAAACCCCCTTATGAGCTTAATTAGCCATTTAACATATTTATAAGTATAAATACAAGTGAATCTAATTAAAAAATACATAATGATCAGCATTAAGCCACCAATACAGATTAGTATAATGGATATTGCGAAAAGAAGTATTGGATATTGATATAAGATGACAGGAGCACTTAAAAATGCAACGGGTGTAGCAATTAAAGAAGAGATTAATAAAGCAAATCCTCCAAATACTAGACCAATTCCAGCAACAGTAAAACCAATCAATATACCCCATGCTGCAATATAAAACCCAATAAAAATACTATTAAGGATTAATGCAACAATGGAAAGAGCAACGATTTCACCAATGCTATTTCCTTGGATTCTTGTTTGAGTGGGTTTTGGTTTATCTATATGGGAGGCTTCCGTGTTTTGATTAGATTGACTAACGACGGGCACAATTGCAGCAACATACTGCAGGGCTATTTTTTCTGGAGAACCTAAAGCAGTAATAACATCCTCTTCGGAGGTTCCTTCTTTAAGCTCTTCTTTAAAATGTTCTTCATAATCGTACATGATATCTCTTCTTTCATTATATGGTAAAGAAGTAAGCAAACGATCTAAGTTTTCTAAATAATCGTCTTTTAACATAATTTAATCCTCCTTAATAAGATTGTTGACTCGACTTAAGATGTCATGCCATTCTAATACATAACTTTCTTTTGCTTCAAAGCCTTTTTTAGTGAGACGATAAAACTTTTTGGATTCACCTTCAAGTTCCGCTATATAGGTTTCTATAAAACCATCAGATATTAATTGTCTCAGTAAGGGATATAAAGTACCCATGGGTATCTTTATGCAACTAGAAATTATTTTTACAAGCTCATAAGCATAATATTCCTTTTTAGAAAGGATAGAGAATATACATAATTCAATTACCCCTTTATTAAATTGAATGTTCAAAAGGTTAACCTCCTAGGTAAAATGATTCATAGCCTATGTCAAAAAGTATATCATGCAAGGCTTTGTAAAAGGCTATAACTGGATTAAAATTTGGTTAAAAAACCTTGACAAAACAAAAAAAAATGATATACTTTGAATATCAAAGCAAATACTTTGATTATCAAACAATTTGACGATTTATGTAATTATATGTAAACAAGGAGTTGCCTATGAAATATGGAAAGATCATTGGTACAGGTAAATATTTACCAGATAAAATCCTTACCAATACTGAGTTAGAACAGATGGTAGAAACGAATCACGAATGGATATTTTCAAGAACAGGAATTAAAGAAAGACGAATTGCAAATGATCAAACCAGTTATGAACTTGCAATATTAGCAGCAGAAGATGCTCTTGAATCTTCAAAATTGAACCCTGAAAACATAGAATTGATAATTGTTGCAACAATGACAGCTGAATATGCCACACCTGCAATTGCGTGCTTAGTACAAAAGGCTATAGGAGCAAAAAATGCTCTTGCTTTTGATTTAAATGCTGCTTGCTCAGGCTTCATTTTTGCACTTCATACAGCAAATCAGTTTATGATAAGTGGCACTTATAAAAATGCACTCATTATTGGAAGTGAAAAACTATCTAACATAGTAAATTGGGAAGATAGAAATACATGTGTACTATTTGGTGATGGAGCAGGCGCTGTCGTTCTTGAGGCAAGCGAACAACCAGGAATCATAGAAACTATTTGTCAGTCAGTTGGTGATGATTATACCAGCTTAACCGCAGGAATTAATAGGATTAAAACACCTTTTCCAAATACTGATGTTGAAAATAATTTTATACAAATGGATGGAAGAGAAGTATTTGAATTTGCATGTACGAAAGTACCTCAATGTATAGAGGATGTTTTGGTAAAAGCAAATATCGAAAAGAGCGAGGTTGATTATTTTATATTGCATCAAGCGAATATAAGAATTATCAATAGAGTTGCTAAAAAACTTGACCAAAACATTGAAAAATTTTATACTAATATTGATAGCTACGGCAATACTTCATCTGCAAGCATTGGTATAGCGCTAGATGAAATGTATAGAAGTGGAAATCTAAAAGACAAAAAAGTTGTATTATCTGGATTTGGTGCTGGTTTAACTTATGGTGCAAGCATTATTCAATTTTAACAGCTTTTAGGATATCTTGACTAGGATATACGAAGTTAAGAATCCCCAATATAATATTATTTTAGGAGGATTAAGAAATGAATTTTGAAAAATTAAAAGAACTTATTGTAGAAGAATTAGGTGTTGAAGCAGACGCAGTAACAGCGGAAGCAAGTTTTTCTGATGATTTAGGAGCAGATTCTTTAGACTTATTTGAATTAGTTATGGCTATAGAAGACACTTTTGGTGTAAAAATTCCAAATGAAGATTTAGCTAATATCAAAACAGTTCAAAATGCAATTGATTATATTGAAGCTAACTAATTAGCACTTATACCAAATGCAGGCTAGCTTGCATTTGGTAATTATCTTTATCGGTTAACGGTACAATTACTTAAGATGAATGAACTTAACGTATCAAGAAATGTCCAATATTAGATCGAAATATATAATTCGAAAGGATTTTAATATAAGTAATAAATAAAGGCATTATGAAATCAATGGTTTTAGTAGCAAAATAGAGTGAAGGTAGGGACGATATGAGCAAAATAGCATTTGTTTTTCCAGGTCAAGGAGCACAGTATGTAGGTATGGGAGAAGAAATAATAAAAAGCAATATTGAAAGTAAAGCTATCTTTGACTGTGCTGATAAAATACTTGATTTTGATTTAAAAGAAATTTGCTTTACACAACAAGAAAAAATCAATAGTACAGAATATACACAACCAGCATTGCTTACTGTTTCTATAGCAATTTTAAAGGCTATTGAAGAGTTAGGTATTAAGCCTGATTATGTAGCAGGGTTAAGCCTTGGTGAATATAGTGCGCTTGTAGCAAATGGATGTATCGCTTTTGAAGACGCTGTTTATCTTGTAAGAAAAAGAGGACAGTTTATGGAAGAAGCAGCTAGAAAAACACAAGGCTCAATGGCAGCAATTCTTGGATCAGATAGAGTAACAATTGAGGAAGAATGTAAAAAGGCATCAGGAATTGTAGGTATAGCAAATTATAATAGTCCAGCACAAATGGTTATTGCAGGGGAAATTCAATCAGTTTCAGAAGTCTCTTCAAAGCTTTCAGAAAAAGGAATTAGAGTAATTCCACTAAACGTTAGTGGTGCTTTTCACTCGATATTAATGAAAGAGGCGGCTAATCAGCTGGAAACGGTGCTGAATGATATACAAATTAATTCATTTGAAACACCGTATGCAACTAACGTAACAGGAGAAATAATAACTACAAGTGAAGAGGTTAAGGCCTTACTCATTCAACAGGTTATGTCATCTGTGAAATGGGAGGACTGTATTCATTCCTTAATTGCAAAAGGTGTAGATATATTTGTTGAAATTGGACCAGGAAAAACCTTATCTGGACTCATTAAAAAAATAGATAGAAGTAAAAAAGTAGTAAACATTGAAAACTTTAATGGCTTACAAAGCTTAAAAAAGGAATTGGAGGTATAGAGATCATTATGTTAGATAAAAAAGTAGCTCTTATAACAGGCGCTAATACAGGTATTGGTAAGGAAATTGCCCTTACATTAGCCGCAGAAGGATTTATTGTAATTGTAAATTACTTATTCAATGAAGAAAAAGCCCAAGAGGTTAAATCAGAAATTGAAGGTAAAGGTGGACAGTGTCACCTGCAATACGGAGATGTAAGTGATTTTACAAAGGCAGCTGAAATAATGGAAGAAGCTTTTACTATGTTTGGAAGATTAGATGTATTAGTCAATAACGCGGGTATCACTAGAGATCAGCTTGTTTTAAGAATGACGGAGGAAGATTTTGATGATGTTCTTCGTGTAAATCTAAAGGGTACTTTTAATTGTGTAAAAGGTGTTTCTAAGAGAATGCTCAAGCAACGATTTGGTAAAATAATTAACATGTCATCTGTAGTTGGAATTATGGGGAATATAGGACAATGTAATTATTCAGCATCTAAGGCAGGGGTTATTGGTTTAACGAAGTCACTCGCACGTGAATTCGCTGCAAGAAATATTCAAGTAAATGCTATAGCACCAGGGTTTATTGAGACAGATATGACAGATAAAATCCCAGAAAAAATAAAAGAAGAAATGATAAGTACAATACCCCTTCAAAGAATGGGAAAACCTGAAGATATTGCAAGTTTAGTTGCATTTCTAGCTTCAGATAAAGCTAATTATATAACGGGTCAAATAATACAAGTTGATGGCGGCATGGCCATGTAATTTACTGGTGATGCTTAAGGAGGAACAGAATGCGTAAAAGAGTAGTAGTAACTGGGCTTGGGGTAATTTCTCCAGTTGGTAATAATGTAGATGCCTTCTGGAGCAGCTTACGACAAGGTGTATGTGGAATAGATAGAACAACAAGCTTTGATATAACGGAATTTGATTCAAAAGTTTCTGGTCAGGTTAAAGATTTTGATGAAAAGGTATATATGGACAGAAAAATTGCAAAGCGAATGGATCGATTTTCACATTTTGCGATAGCAGCGACTAAAGAGGCACTTGATATGTCTGGATTAGACCTTGAGAAGGAAGATTTGACTAGAATTGGTGTTATTATAGGCTCAGGCATTGGTAGCTTAGGAACGATTGAAATAGAAGAACAAAAGCTTATTGAAAAGGGCCCAAGTAAAATATCACCAATGCTTATTCCGAAAATCATTGCTAACATAGCAGCGGGTAATGTTGCTATTAGATTTGGGTTAAAGGGCATGTGTACATGTGTTGTAACAGCATGTGCAAGTGGTACTAATTCAATTGGAGATGCTTTTAGAGCAATTCAATATGGAACTGCTGATGTTATGGTAGCAGGTGGTACTGAAAGTAGTATTTGCCCGCTAGGAATTGCTGGTTTTACATCGCTAACAGCACTTTCAACAACACATGATCCATTAAAAGCTTCTAGACCCTTTGATAAAAATAGAAATGGTTTTGTTTTAGGAGAAGGAGCTGGCACGTTAATACTTGAAGAGCTAGATCATGCCTTAAATAGAGGTGCAAATATATTAGCAGAAGTTAGCGGATATGGAGCAACTTGTGATGCTTATCATCTTACGTCCCCTTCACCTGATGGAGAAGGTGCAGCAAGGTGTATGGAGTTAGCAATTGCAGATGGGGGTGTTTCGAAAGAAGATATATCCTATATTAATGCGCATGGCACAAGTACAGAATACAATGATAAGTTTGAGACAATTGCGATTAAAAGAGTTTTTGGTGATTATGCATATAAAATACCTGTTAGTTCAACAAAATCAATGACTGGACATTTACTTGGAGCAGCTGGAGCAATAGAGGCCGTTGCTTGTGTTAAGTCAATCAATGACAATTATGTACATCCTACAATTGGGTATGAGACACCAGATGAAGACTGTGATCTTGATTATGTTCCAAATTTTGGCAGAGAAGTTGAAGTGAACTGTGTTTTGACCAATTCATTAGGCTTTGGTGGTCACAATGCAACATTACTATTTAAAAAATATAAGTAATTTAAGGAGATTAAGATAATATGGAGACAGGAGAAATAAAAGAACTAATTCAAGCACTTAAAGATTCAGAGTATAGTTATATTGAAATTAAACATGAAGGTAGTCAAATCATTCTTAGTAAAGAGGCAACTTCAATTTCCACGCCTAGAGGTTTTGTTTCTCATAGTAGTGTAGAAGCAGCAGTTGTAGCAAAAACAGAAACCATCAGTGAAGCAGTAGTAGTAGATAGTGATTCAACATGTCATATTGTAAAATCACCGATAGTGGGAACTTTTTATGCTTCATCCAGCCCTGAAAATCCACCTTTTGTAAAAAAAGGTCAAAAGATTAAAAAAGGTGATACGCTTTGTATTATTGAAGCGATGAAGCTGATGAATGAAATTGATGCTGATGTAGAAGGTGAGATTGTAGACATTCTAATCTGTAATGAAGCAGTTGTAGAATACAATCAACCATTGTTTAAGATCAAGGTAACGGCATAATAGAAAGGACGGTAGAAGAGTATGTTAACAATTAATGAGATTAAAAATATAATTCCACATAGAGCACCATTTTTATTAATCGATAAGGTGGAAGAATTGATTCCAGGTGAACGCGCTACTGCTTATAAAAACGTTACTTTTAATGAATACTTTTTTGAAGGACATTTTCCACAGGAACCTGTTATGCCTGGCGTTCTAATCATTGAAGCCCTTGCACAAACGGGAGCAGTCGCTATTTTATCACTAGAAGAACTAAAAGGTAAAATTGCCTATTTCGGTGGAATTAAAAGTGCTAGATTTAGAGGTAAGGTTATACCAGGTGATGTACTAAAGCTTGATGTAGAAATTATAAAAAGAAGAGGCCCGATTGGGGTTGGGCAAGCGACAGCAACTGTGAATGGAAAGGTCGTAACTGAATGCGAATTAACCTTTGTTGTTGGAGAATAAGGAGAGTAGTATGTTTAATAAAATATTAATTGCAAATAGAGGCGAAATAGCAGTAAGAATTATTAGAGCTTGTAGAGAGCTTGGAATTCAAACTGTAGCAGTTTACTCAGAAGCAGACAAAGAATCACTACATACGCAACTAGCTGATGAAGCTATATGTATTGGACCTGCTAAGGCAAGCGAAAGCTATTTGGATATAAAAAGAATCATCAGTGCTACTTTAGCTACTAAGGCAGATGCAATACATCCTGGTTTCGGATTTTTATCGGAAACCCCTAAGTTTGCTAAAATATGCGAGGAAAGCAATATTACATTTATTGGACCAAGCTCTGAAATGATGGAATGCATGGGCAATAAATCAAGAGCTAGAGAAACAATGAAAAAGGCTGGAATTCCTATTGTGCCAGGTTCTGAAGGGGTAATAAAGGATATAAAAGAGGCTAAAAAACTTGCAAAACGTATAGGCTATCCTGTAATTATGAAGGCTTCCTCTGGTGGTGGAGGAAAGGGTATGAGAGTTGCGCACTGTGAAGAAGAGGTATCAAATAGCTTTTTGATGGCAAAAAGAGAAGCAAAAGCTTCCTTTAATGATGATGCAATGTATATGGAAAAATATGTTGTTAATCCTAAACATATAGAATTTCAAATATTTGGAGACAAGCAAGGTAACATCATTCATTTAGGTGAAAGAGATTGTTCGATTCAAAGAAGACATCAAAAGGTTATGGAGGAAGCACCTTCAGCAGCCATTGATGAAGCACTTAGAAAGAAAATGGGCGATATAGCTGTAAAAGCAGCAAAAGCGATTCATTATTACAATGCTGGAACTGTGGAATTTTTACTGGCTGAAAATGGAGAGTTTTATTTTATGGAAATGAACACTCGTATCCAAGTAGAACATCCAATAACTGAAATGATCACAGGAATTGACCTAATCAAAAAACAAATAGAAATTGCTGCGGGTAGACCATTAAATTTAAAGCAAAAGGATGTCATCATAAAAGGTCATTCAATTGAATGCCGTATAAATGCTGAAAATCCATCTAAAGGTTTTAGACCATCACCAGGAAAGATCACAAATTTACATTTGCCGGGTGGTAATGGTGTTAGAATTGATAGTGCAATTTATTATGGTTATGAAGTACCGCCTAACTACGATTCCATGTTAGCGAAGCTTATAGTATATGGTAAGGATAGGCAAGAAGCAATTGCTAAGATGAATAGTGCAATTGGAGAATTCATTATCGAAGGTATCGATACTAATATAGAATTCCAATATGAAATTTTGCATAATAAAGAATTTATTGAAGGTAAATATAACACTGGATTTATAGAAAACCTCGCAAAAGGTGTTGAATAATCATGGCCAATGTATTTCGTAAAACACAATATGTTAAGCTTCCGACAAAACAAGTAATTCAACAAAATATTCCTACTGATTTATGGGTCAAATGTGATGTTTGTGGAGAAATTATTTATAAGGATGACTTTCATACCAATAACAAAACCTGCGTAAAGTGTGAACAACATTTTAGGTTAGATGGTTATGGGCGAGTAAAACTAGTTATCGATGAAGGTACTTTTGTTGAAAGTAATTTAGATGTAATCACGAAAAATGTATTGAATTTTCCAGGTTATGATAAGAAGATTGAAGCACTTCAACAAAGCACTGGTTTGGTTGAGGGTGTAATTACTGGAACAGGAGAAATGAATGGGTGTAAGGTTGCATTAGGCGTCATGGATAGTAGATTTCTTATGGGTAGCATGGGAGCTGCTGTAGGAGAAAAAATTACAAGACTTATTGAAGAAGCGACAATGCAGAAAATTCCTTTGATTATATTTACGGCATCTGGTGGAGCTAGAATGCAGGAGGGTATCATATCTCTTATGCAGATGGCTAAAACATCCGCAGCAATTGGTAGACATAGTGAAAAGGGTGGACTTTATATTACCGTTTTAACAGATCCTACTACGGGTGGAGTTACAGCAAGCTTTGCAATGCTTGGGGATGTGATTTTAGCAGAACCGGGAAGCTTAATTGGTTTTGCAGGCCCAAGAGTAATTAAGCAAACCATTAAACAAGATCTTCCAGAGGGCTTTCAAAGAGCAGAATTTTTGTTAGAGCATGGTTTTGTAGATAAAATTGTTAAGAGAAATGAAATGAAAGAAACGCTATATAAAATTGTTAAACTTCATGGTATAATTTAATCAAATGGAAGCTTGCATTCTGTTAGTAGTAAATGCGGAGGTTTTGTAACCTTGACTAAATAACAGCAAAAAGTATTGGATGTAGAAAAAGGTGGTAATAAAATGTTGGCATGGGAAAAAGTTCAAAAAGCAAGAAGGATAGATCGTCCAACAAGTATTGATTATATTGAGAAAATCGTTGAAGATTTTATTGAGTTTCATGGAGATAGACTTTACGAAGATGATCATGCCATTATTGGTGGAATTGGAAGAATTGGTTCTATCAGTGTTACGGTTATTGCACAGGAAAAAGGTAAAAATACAAATGATAAAGTTATGAGAAACTTTGCTATGCCTAATCCAGAAGGCTATAGAAAAGCACTTAGACTTATGAAACAGGCAGAGAAATTTAACCGACCTGTTATTTGTTTTGTAGATACCCCTGGTGCATATCCAGGTATTGGTGCTGAGGAAAGAGGTCAAGGTGAAGCAATAGCAAAGAATCTATTAGAAATGTCGAAGCTTAAGGTTCCAATTATTTCTATTATTATTGGTGAGGGCGGCAGTGGTGGGGCGCTAGCACTTGCTGTAGCAGATCAGGTATGGATGCTTGAAAATGCCATTTATTCTATACTTTCTCCAGAAGGCTACGCTAGTATATTGTACAAGGATAGTAGTAAGGCAAAAGAAGTATCTGAAGAGATGAAACTAACCTCAGAGGATTTATTAGAACTTGGAGTAATTGATCGTATCATTAAAGAACCTTTAGACGGTGCTCATGAAAGCTTTAAGCCGATTGCAAGGGCATTGAAGGAAGCAATTGAAACAGAGTTAATTAGGCTAAAAGAAATTGAAATAAACGAATTACTCGATAGTAGATATCAAAAATATAGAAAGTTTTATTAACATATACAAGAGCTATAATGACGATGACGTGCACCCCAAACATTAGAATCTAATATTTGGGGTGCACGTCATTATAAACTTCATATTTGTTATAGATCTGTTAAGAATTTACCAGTTTTAATAAAGGTATCGATAAGCTCAGCGGTTTCTTCTTTCTTATGTATTTGAGTGTGCTTATACGGAAGCGTAATGAAGTCTGTTAATTCATCATACTTAACAGCATTTACATCAATACGTCCATCATTTATGCCTCCGATAAGACCAGATAGAAGTGGGGATGACTTAGTTCCAGCAATGGCACCAATTTCTACTTCGTTACCGATAAGCTTTAATAAATTAACTTGTTCAGGCTGTAGGCTTTTCATAGTTTTATAGATACTTATATAGGTTTTAGAAAGTTTTTCTGCGTAGCTAGCAAGCTTATATCCATGATTAGGTGTTGCAATTAGAACACAACGTCCAACGTAAGGCAAAAAATCACTAACAGCAAGAAAATGACGTATAATTAAACCACCCGTACTATGACCGACCAAATGAATCTTTTGTCCGTTTTTAAGCTTAGGGATTTTTTTGTCTGCTATTTCTATCAAAGCACTAGTTGCTTCTTCAATTGTCGAAAAGGTTAATGGTAAGTTAATTCTAGATACCTTATACCCCTTTGAAATTAATAAGTTTCTAAGCGGGGTCATATCCATGTAAGATCTGTGAAATCCATGTATTAGAATTATCCATTCTTTTCCATCTACGGGCATATTGTTCTCCTTAAAAATGTCTATTAACTATTATAACAAAAAAACAGGAGATTAGCACTAGCAAGAAAGTGGTAGCGTCGCTGATTTTCTTATTATTAAAATGTATTGCATAAGAAATTAAAAAAGCGGCAGATATGCATCAAGTATTTTAATCATAGCGTAGCCGATTTTCTTTTTTGATAAGAAAGTATGCAGAAGCAATTGGAAAAGCGGCAGATATGCATCAAGTATTTTAATCATAGCGTAGCCGATTTTCTTGTGATACAATTATTTTAGGATTAAATAAATATAGTCAGGTGATAAATATGAAGAAGGATCATGATAAAAAATATTGGTATAAACTTGATAATGCAGGTAAATTATATCCCTCCATCGTTTCTACTAGAATGTCTACAGTATTTAGAATGAGTATTGAACTATTAGAAGACGTTGATGCAAAAGCTTTACAAGCAGCAATCAGTCAAATTATAGAAAGATTCCCGTATTTCAAGGTAAACTTACGTAGGGGATTGTTTTGGTATTATTTTGAATACAGCGATAAACATCCTAAAATTGAAAAAGAAAAATACTACCCAAGTATGTTTATGAAATATAAGAAGAAAAAAACCTTTCCCTTTAGAATTCTTTATTATAATAACTATATAAATGTTGAATTTAGTCATAGTATTGCAGATGGATCAGGTGCAATTACCTTTTTAAAGACGCTGCTAATTCAATATTTTAAAATAAAGAAGCATATTATATGTGAAGAATTAGTTGGAGCAATTGACATTCATACACCTGTTGACCCTTTAGAGTTTGAAGATTCATTTAATAAATACTATAAAAAAGAAATTCCTATTGCAAAAAGAAATCGAAAGGCTGTACATTTCCCATTTCCACTTATAGAAAAGGGGAAGTATATTTTGTTAACGGGTATAGTTCCAATAGAATCAATTAAAAAACAAGCAAAATTACTAGGCTGCACAATTACACAACTCGTTACGGCTTATTATTTTGATGCAATACAAGAATATATTATGGGATTAAATAAAAAAGATAAAAAGAAGATGATCGGGAGAATTGTAATAAATATGCCCGTAGATCTTAGGCAAATGTTTCCATCAAAGTCACTCAAAAACTTCTTCATTTCCATTACACCAGAAATTGATTTAAGATTAGGAACCTACAGAATTGAAGAAATTGTTGATTATTTGAAAAGCTATATGAATATTCATATAAATGAAAAAACAATAAGTAAATACATTTCTAGAAATGTTAAAAATGAAAAGAAGATATTGATACGAATTTTACCGTTATGGTTTAAAAATCTAATTATGCCAACGATTTATAGTCGCTTTGGTGAACGAGGTTATACGAGTAGTATTTCGAATTTGGGGATTATTAAGCTTCCAAAGGAAATTGAGGAGTATGTCCATAAATTTGAAATTTTTCCACCTCCAAGCATTGAAAATAAAATCAAACTTGCTATTGTTACCTACAGAGATAATATGATGCTATGCTTTGGTTCCACAGTATACAATACTGAAGTTGAAAAAATATTTTTTAGAAAAATCAGAAAATTAGGAATACCAGTTAAAATTGAAACAAATATGAGGTGATAAAAAATGGCATATTGTCCTAAATGTGGTGTAGAATTAGATTCCTATATTAAAAACTGTCCCCTTTGTGAATTCCCCATACCAGATATTGGAGAAGAGGATATGGGATTAGAAGGAAAAGGTACTCATAAATATCCGAATGCTATTAGCACTTATCGTAGAGACTATAGAGTGATTAAAAATAAAATATTCTTTTCTTTTGTCTTAATTGTTATAAGTACCATTATTATATTAGCAGTGCTTAAGCTGGTTTATCCTGCAAGTACGCATATAGCCAATTATGTGTTAATCATTATTATTGCAATTTTGTTTTATATGTTTTTCTTTTTTTCATATTTAAAATCCGCCTATAATGTAATCGGAATATTGCTAACGACTGTATTCTTGACATATGCCATCGATTATCAAGTTGGAACGATAGGTTGGGCGTACTCATATGCGTTGCCGATAGTTGCTATATTATATGTGGACATTACTATTTTCAGAGCCCTCTATAAAGTAAGCAAGCATAAAAATCAATTTATTTATGTTCCATCTGTTTGTTTGTTGTTTATTAGTATCTTATGCGTAGGGATAGATGCTGTAATTTCTAGAAACATAAAAGGAGATATTCATTTATCTTGGTCACTAATTGTTCTTATCTGTGGTGGAGCAATTGCATTTACCGTGCTAGGTATTTATCATGGATTACCGGAGAAAAGCAAGGCATGGTTAAAAAGAAAATTACATGTGTAGATTTGTAAAAGGAGTGTTACTATGGTAGATAAAATAAAAAAAGCTTTCATAAAATTAGTTAAGAAATTAAAAAATAGTGTTGAGAGATTTCCAGAAACAATTATTATTACTGTTGTATTTGTAGTGATGGCAATCTATACAAATCATTCAACGAACGAAGCAATAGAAAATATTCTTATGGCATTAATACTCGGAATGCCAATATCAGCAACCATTGTACTTCTTGTTGAGAGATATGGTTGGAAGCTTAACTGGAGGTTTCTCCTAGATGCAATCTTAGTTATTGGGTTACTATTATTTTATTTAATGATACCAGAGACGCTTGGACAGAAGTTTATGGTTCGATATGCATCTGCTATAGTGGTTTTTTGTCTGCTATTTACATTGGTACCATATTATTTCAGGAGAAGAACATACGCAATTTATTGTATTAAATTATTAACCTCTTTTCTTGTGACCTATTTATATACATTTGTTCTTTTTGCTGGCATATCGGCAATGATTTTTACTGTTGATCAGTTATTTAATTTAGAATTAAATGGGGAGATATATGCGGATTTACTCATAATAACAACAGGGTTCTTTGGCGTGACCTATTTTCTAGGTAGCATTCCATTCGTAAGGTCGGAAATGACATTGGAAGATTATCCCAAAGTGTTCAAGGTGTTATTTGTATCTATTGTAATGCCGTTATTAACTGCATATACTGTCATACTTTATGCCTATTTTATAAAAATACTATTTAATAGAAGCTGGCCAGATGGTTTGGTTGGGAATCTTGTTTTATGGTATGGATGGATTGCTATTATCATTTTATTCTGTATTTTTGATTTTGGAGAAAAAAAGACATGGACAGGCTTTTTTAAAAGGATATTTCCTATCGCCTTTATCGTTCCGTTAGGCATGCTCATTAGTACTATATGGATTCGAACCAATAACTATGGCTTAACGGTGCTTCGATATTATGTATGGATGGCTGCGCTATGGTTTCTAATAGTAGTGATCTACTTGATAATCAATAAAAGACTATATTCAACATTTGTGATTGTGTCATTAATTGTGTTTATTTTGATTTCTGCATTTGGGCCAATGAATGGATTTGAGATGAGCATTAGAAGTCAGAATAATCGCCTAGAAAAGCTTTTAATCAAAAACGATATGTTAGCCAATGGTCAAATCGTTAAGGATGCGTCCTTGCCAGAAGATGAGAAGGAAAAGATTAACTCCATATTGAATTATATGAATAATATTGAGGCTATAAATAGAGTCAAATATGTACCAGAAGATTTCGAATTAAAAGATACAAAAGCAATATTTGGGTTCCCGTATCTTTTTGTAGATGGATGGGAACAGGAGCATTATAATTATTATTTTGATAATTTTAATACGATTGTTGATACATCTAAATATGAATATATAATAAACTTTTTTATTTCAGAGGGGCAAATGCCATATGAAATAAACAATGATTCCTTATCAATTCAGTTTACTGAAGAAAAGATGTTGAGCATTTCATATAAGAATGAAATCATTCTAAAGGAAAATTTAGGCGAAGTAATATTTTCACTTCATGAAAAGCTGCAAAACAAAACAGTTAGTAGTCAAGATGAGTTATCGTATACCTTTAAAACAGAGAAGGCAACGATTGTCTTAGAACTAAACAATTTATATGGTAGCATTGTTGATAATAATGAAGCTCAAATAGATTCGATTCAAGGGAAAATATGGGTTGATATACATTAATATCCATCAGGCTTAACCTAATGAAGGAGTCCTCTATCATAAATAAAGGGCTTCTTTTGCATTATTTAAGAGAAACGAGAATTTTAAGTCTCCATAGCCGTTTTTCCTTTACGATGAAAGTTCTGCAAAAGAAATTGGGAAAAGCGGCATAAAGTAAGCGAGAATTTTAAGTCTCAATAGCCGATTTTCCTATTACGATGAAAGTTC
>PHAG01000010.1:60134-235191 GCA_002841625.1 Firmicutes bacterium HGW-Firmicutes-1
GGGAAAAGCGGCATAAAGTAAGCGAGAATTTTAAGTCTCAATAGCCGATTTTCCTATTACGATGAAAGTTCTGCAAAAGAAATTGGGAAAAGCGGCATATTGTAAACCAGAATTTTAAGTTTCAATAGCCGATTTTCCTTGGTTAAAAAAATCACTAAGTACTAAAAAAAAAACATTACTTACCAGAATAATATGTTATAATTATAAGACGAGAGTTAAAATTCATTTACTTATTTTCCTAAGGAGGTTAATTATGTCTAAAATTATGAAAACAATTGATGGCAATACAGCTGCGGCTCATGTTGCCTATGCATTTACAGAAGTTGCTGCAATATATCCAATTACACCATCATCAAACATGGCTGAAAACGTTGATGAATGGGCAGCACATGACAAAAGAAATATTTTCGGTCAAAAAGTACAAGTTTCCGAGCTTCAATCTGAAGGTGGAGCAGCAGGTGCAATGCATGGTGCTTTAGCAGCAGGTGCATTAGCAACTACATTTACAGCTTCTCAAGGCTTACTTCTTATGATTCCAAACATGTATAAAATTGCTGGAGAACTTCTTCCGGGTGTTTTCCATGTAACTGCTAGAGCTATTGCAGGTCATGCATTATCTATCTTTGGTGATCATTCAGACGTGATGTCTGCAAGACAAACAGGTTGTGCGCTTTTAGCTTCTGGTAGTGTTCAAGAAGTTATGGACATTGCAGGGATTGCGCATTTAGCAGCAATAAAAGGAAGAATGCCATTTATTCATTTCTTTGACGGCTTTAGAACATCTCATGAAATACAAAAAATCGAAATGATCGATTACAGTGTATTTGATCAATTGTTAGATAGAGAAGCGTTACAAGAATTTAAAGAAAGAGCATTAAGCCCTAACCACCCAGTTACTCGTGGTACAGCTCAAAATCCAGATATTTTCTTCCAAGCAAAAGAAGCAAGCAATACATTTTACGATAATATTCCTGATATTGTTGCGAATTATATGGACGAAATGGGTAAATTAATCGGAAGATCCTATAAACCATTTGATTATTATGGTGCTCCTGATGCAGAAAACATCATTGTTGCAATGGGTTCAGTTACAGAAGCTATTGAAGAAACAATTGACTACTTAGCAGCAAAAGGTGAAAAAACTGGAGTTATTAAAGTCCATTTATACAGACCTTTCTCAGAAAAATATTTCTTCAATGTAGTACCTAAAACAGTGAAAAAAATTGCGGTATTAGATAGATGTAAAGAGCCAGGCTCAATTGGAGAACCTCTTTTCTTAGATATTCAAAGTTTATACTACGGAAAAGAAAATGCACCTATAATCGTAGGTGGACGTTTTGGTTTAGGTTCAAAAGATACTACACCATCACAAATCTTATCAGTATTTAAAAACTTAAAAGCAGACAAACCTAAAAAAGGCTTTACAATTGGTATTGTTGATGACGTTACAAATACATCTCTTGCACTTGACGAAATGATTAATACTGCAAAAGCGGGAACAATTACTTGCAAGTTCTGGGGTCTTGGATCTGATGGTACAGTTGGAGCAAATAAAAATGCTATCAAAATCATTGGTGACAATACTGATATGTATGCACAAGGATACTTCTCTTATGACAGTAAAAAATCAGGTGGAGTTACAATTTCTCATTTAAGATTTGGTAAATCCATGATTAAGTCTACTTATTTAGTAAATGAAGCTGATTTCATTTCATGTTCAAATGAAGCATATGTTCATCAATATGATTTGTTAAGTGGTATTAAAAAGAATGGTACATTCTTACTTAATACAGTAGCATCAGCTGAAGAAGTGGTAGCACAACTTCCAGCTAAAATGAAAAAAAGCTTAGCAGACAAAAATGTGAAATTTTACATAATTAATGCAACTAAGATTGCTGAAGAAATTGGTCTTGGAAACAGAACAAACATGGTTATGCAAGCAGCCTTCTTCAAATTATCAGAAGTTATTCCACTTGATGATGCGGTTAAATTTATATACAAAGCAATTGAAAAATCTTACGGTTCAAAAGGCCAAAAGATTGTAGATATGAATACAAAAGCTGTTGATCAAGGTATCAACGCGATTGTTAATATTGAAGTTCCAGCAAGCTGGACAAATGAAACAGAAACAGAAGTAGCTGCAACAAGCAACAAACCAGCATTTATCACAGACATCATGGAGCCAATTAACAGACAAGAAGGTGACTTGTTACCTGTAAGTGCATTTGTTGGTGGTGAAGATGGAACATGGCCACAAGCAACAGCTTCTTATGAAAAAAGAGGTATTGCGGTTAATGTACCAGAATGGCAAATTGACAACTGTATTCAATGTAATCAATGTTCATTTGTTTGCCCACATGCTGCAATTAGACCTTTCTTATTAACAGATGAAGAAGTTAAAAATGCACCAGCTAACTTTGCTACTAAAAAAGCTGCTGGAAAAGCATTAGAAGGTTTACATTACAAAATTCAAGTAAGTACGCTAGACTGTACAGGTTGCGGTAATTGTGCTGATATCTGTCCTTCAAAAGTAAAATCATTGGTTATGAAGCCAATTGCTTCTCAAAGAGATCAAATTGAGAGCTGGGAATATGCAGTATCACTTCCAGTAAAAGATAATCTTGAAAATAAATTAACGATTAAGGGTAGCCAATTCCAACAACCATTACTTGAGTTCTCAGGAGCTTGTGCAGGTTGTGGAGAAACACCTTATGGAAAAGTAATTACTCAATTATTTGGAGATAGAATGATCGTTGCAAACGCTACAGGCTGTTCATCAATCTGGAGTGGTTCTGCACCTTCAACACCATATTGTAAAAACCAAAATGGAAGAGGTCCAGCATGGGCGAACTCACTATTTGAAGATAATGCAGAATATGGTTATGGAATGGCAGTTGCTTCTAAGAATATGAGAAATGTTCTACTTGAAGACCTAGCTGCACTTGCTGCATCTGATGTTGATGCCGCAACAAAAACAGCTGTAGCTAGTTACTTAGAAACAGTTGATGATGTTGATGCATGTAAAGCAAAAGAAGCGGATGTTCTTAAAACATTAACTGCAGTTGCTTCAACGAATGCACTAGCTGCAAAAGCATTAACGAACAAAGACCACCTTGTTAAAAAATCTGTTTGGATTATTGGTGGAGATGGTTGGGCATATGATATCGGATACGGCGGTTTAGACCACGTATTGGCTTCTGGAGAAAATGTGAATGTATTGGTATATGATACAGAGGTTTACTCTAATACAGGTGGTCAAGCATCAAAATCTACACCAATTGGTGCAGTTGCGAAGTTTGCTGCTGCTGGTAAAAACATGAAGAAAAAAGATTTAGGTATGATCGCAGCAACTTATGGTTATGTATATGTAGCACAAGTAGCTATGGGATCAGACAAAAATCAATTCTTAAAAGCAATTATTGAAGCTGAAAAACATGATGGTCCATCCTTAATCTTAGCGTATGCACCATGTATCAACCACGGTATTAAAGGTGGTATGGGTAAAACACAAGAGCAAGAAGATTTAGCAGTTAAATCTGGTTACTGGCATTTATACAGATTCAACCCAGCTAGAAAAGCTACAGGGGAAAATCCTTTCGTTCTTGATTCAAAAGAACCTACATTATCATTTGTAGACTTCATTAAGAGTGAAACGAGATACACTACATTAGAAAAATCTTTCCCAGATATAGCTAAAGATTTATTCGCAAAAGCGGAAGCTGATGCGAAAGAAAAATACTTAGCTTACAAGAAATTAGCTCAATAAAATTAAGTAAAAAAAGATATAAAAGACATAAGGCACTTTGCCTTGTGTCTTTTTTTTGCCTTTTGGTATATCAGTTCTAAAATCAATTAATAGACATTAATTATAGGAAAAAGCCATATACATATAAAAAATCTATGGTGTATTAACATGATAAATTATTTGTGGGCCATATTGATCATAGTTGGGGTGCTCTATGGTTCCGTGACGGGTACGTTAGGGCAAGTAACACAAGGTGCAATTGAAGAAGCTAAAGCAGCTGTGGCGTTAGGTGTGACTTTAATTGGCGTTATTGCTATGTGGACTGGACTTATGAAGATTGCTGAACGGGCTGGCGTAATTCAGGCCTTGACTCGGTATATGTCTCCCATTTTGAAATTTCTATTTCCTAATATTCCAGAGAGGCACCTAGCAAGGAAGCATATTGCCACCAATTTGATAGCGAATATGCTAGGACTAGGGTGGGCAGCAACACCAGCCGGGTTGAATGCTATGAAAGAGTTGCAAAAGTTAAACAAAGATAAGGAAGTAGCAAGTATCGAAATGTGTACATTTTTAATTATTAACATTTCATCGGTTCAACTTATTTCAATAAATATGATTGCGTATAGAACACAATTTGGATCTGCGAATCCCACTGAGATCATAGGTCCATCTCTAATTGCTACTATTGTTTCTACCGTTGCAGGTATACTATTTTGTAAATTTATGATGAAGGTGAAATCCCATTGAAAATGCTCATGCTGTTCTCGGATATTATGATTCCACTTATTTTTGTAACAATCATTTGTATAGGTATTTCAAAAAAAGTACCCGTCTTTGATAC
This sequence comes from Firmicutes bacterium HGW-Firmicutes-1, assembly GCA_002841625.1. Lineage (NCBI taxonomy): Bacteria > Bacillati > Bacillota > Firmicutes bacterium HGW-Firmicutes-1. Next base: position 64,724 of record PHAG01000010.1, read on the forward strand.
CTTTATTGAAGGAGCAAAGGAGGGCATTAAAATTGTAGTTGATATTTTGCCAACCTTGATTGGGTTAATGGTTGCGGTAGGTATTGTTAGTAGATCAGGACTTTTAGGGTTTCTAACAACGTCATTAAAACCTATTACTGATAAACTAGGATTTCCAGCGGCATTACTTCCAATAGCAATGATGAGGACTATTTCTGCGTCTGCTACGACAGGATTGGTTTTAGATATCTTTAAAACGTATGGACCAGATACCTTAGTAGGTCGTATGACGTCAATAATGATGGGCTGTACAGAAACAATATTTTATACAATGACTATTTATTTCATGTCCATTAATATTAAAAAGACACGCTATACCTTATTTGGCGCGCTTTTAGTAACCTTAGTGGGCATAATCGCATCGGTAATCATTACATATCGTGTATTTTGATTTGACAATAAAAAGCATTTGGTATATACTTTGATTATCAAAATATATAAGGTGATTAACTTGAATGATATGCAGAATTCCTTGAACCATTTATTAGTCAAAATGTTTAATGATATTCTTAAAATTGAAGAGCATGTATTGATTAATGACGAATATAAAGATATATCAATAACAGACATGCATGTTATCGAAGCAATCAGTTATGATAGCTCAAGAAACATGTCATCAGTCGCAAAGGATTTAGGTGTTACTATGGGAACGTTGACCATTGCAATCAATAATCTAGTAAAAAAAGAATATGTTAAAAGAACAAGAAGCATTAAAGATAGAAGGGTTGTTCTTATTTGTCTTACTCCAAAGGGCCAAAAGGCATATAAGCACCATGAGCTGTTTCACGAAAAAATGATTATAGAAATAAAGAAACAAATGGATGAAGAGGAAGAAAAGGTATTGTTGAAAATGTTAAATTCAATTAACGAATATTTTTCTACTTTACTACCTACAATAGGCAACAACAAGCATCAATAAACAAGAATAAATACAGAAATAGATACACAAATAGCACTTCTAGTAACAAATACTCAATTTCCATTGCTTTCATAAGAATCCCCGCTCTAACAATAAGTAGAGGGGATTTTTTTATGTATTAAGAAGGTGCAATACATTTGAATGAAAAAATTATAATTGAGGGTTAAATATGAATGTGGTATGATGATGAATAAAGATTGTAGAATACGTCGGAATTTCATTAGAAGGGGTGAAAAGTTATGAAAAAAACAATCCTATTTGTTCTCATTTGTATTAGCTTATTGATGATATCGTGCAATAAGGCTGATATTCTGCAAAAGACTGAGGAAACGCAACCTATAGAAATTGAGTTTTGGTTTGGTTTAACTGGGGTGCAAGGAGATACGATGGAAGATTACATTCAAGCCTTCAATGAGAGCCAAAAAGAATATGTTGTAAAGGGGGTAGCCTTTGACAGCTATGACGTGACGGCTAAAGCATTAGAAACAGCACTTGCAAAAGGGAAAGGACCATCCGTTGTTCTTCTTGAAGATTACCAGATGTATAAAGTTACTGAAAAAGGTGGAATCAGGGCGATTGACGATTTAATTGAAAAAAGCGAGGACTTTAATATTGACGATATTATTCCTAAGTTTTTAAACCAAGTAGTTGTAGATGATCAAATATATGGGTTGCCAATTTATGGGACTACACAGGTTATGTACTATAGAAAAGACTTATTTGAACAAGAGGGAATTTACGTTGAGCAATTAAATACCTGGGAAGACCTAGCGGCAGCAGCAAAAAAACTAACAAAAAAATCAGCAGAAGAAGTACTGGTATATGGATGGGAACCTATGCAGGGAAGAGAAAATCTGATTGATGCAACAATTAATCGTGGGGGAAAGCTTCTGAATGAAGAGGGTACAAGGGTATTGATTGCTGAAGAACCGTGGATAGAAACCTGGGAGCAATTTAGAATATGGATCCATGAGGATCAAATTATGAAAGTACACTATGGTGGTGAGGGTTGGCAGTATTGGTATGCAACAATTGATGATGTACTACAAGGAAGGTCTGGGGGGTATACGGGTTCTGCAGGAGATTTCAAAGAAATAGATTTTAATATTATAGGAGCACATATTCAACCTTATTGGGAAGGATATGAAGAGAATCCATTAGGGGTATACAATGCACATACAATTTGTATTCCAGTTTTTACACCAGAGCGGGAAGCAACGGCAGCTTTTGAATGGATAAAATATTTTACGAGCACGGAAATAACGAGCAAGTGGTCTATGGAAACCGGGTATCTACCTGTTAGATTATCGGCTATTGAAAGTAGAGAATACATTGAATTTATTGATAAGCATCCAAGCTTTAAAGTCACGTTAGAACAGATGAATAGAGCAACCAATATCAGTTACGATCCTACAGGAGGTGCTATTTATGAGGCCTTAAAGATTGCGGCGGAAAAGGTTGAAGTTCTTAATATTCCTGCGGATATTGCGTTAGAAGAAGCACGTAATTCAGCACAAAAAGCTTTGGATGAAGTGAGGATACTTGAAGGAGCAATAAATGAGAATTAAACACTTGAGAATAAAATTTGTTCTTTTCATTTCCCTTTTAACTGTTGGCGTTATAAGTATTTTAGGTACGATTACGGTATCATTTTTCTCGAATGCAATGCTTAAAGAGGTAAAAACGATAGCAGCACAAAAGATGCAGATTATAACGAGTGACTTAGAAGAAGAGCTTAAATATATATTTAATTTAAGCGAAAATATTAAAAACAATCAGGAACTTGAAAAGAATCTATATATAAACACTACGAATAGTGAAGAGCTGTATGAAAAAATGCGGTTAATTTCAAATATAACTCGAGAATATGCCTATGCTGATGTAGCTATAAATTCTATTTTTGTGATTGACAAAGATAATCAGATATTTGATCCGTTTTATATGATGTCACCTTATAAAGAGATTGTAGAAAACTATGAAGAATTCCATAATTTCAATCGTTTAAAGACCTATTCAGCATTTTCTTTGCCTACAAACTTTCCGAGTAAGCTAGATTCAGAGGAAGGAAGTAAAAGTACAATTACATATTTCGAAACCTATATATCGAAGGAAGATTATCAACCGATTGGAACAATATTAATTAATGTAAAGATTGAATCCTTGTTTCAAAAATTTAAAAATGCATGTAAAGCTGAGTTTGATACAGCCTATATTGTTGACAAACAAGGCAATATAGTTTATAAAATTGAAGAAGAAGAGTCTAAAGCAATCGCGTATAAAGAGATAAATGATAAAGATTCTTCAAGCGGTATCTTTAATGTCAACAAAAAGGATTATTATTTTATTAAGAAAGATCTTGAGGTTTATCCAGGCTGGAAAGTGATCGGTATTATGGAATATAATAACCTGAAAACAAACATTAATACAATTATGAAATACTTTTATGGGATTGCGTTTCTAAGTATCATCATAATTCTTATTTCATCCTTTGTATTTTCTAAAAAAATTACAAAGCCTATATTAAATTTGAAGGAGTCAATGGACATACTAGCATCAGGTGAATGGCCAGAACCCTTAGTACCAACTACCCATGATGAGATTAGAGCACTCATAGAAGGTTATAATAATATGCTGGATGAACATCAAAAATTGATAGAACAAATATATCATGAACAAGAAGAAAAGAAGAAAAAAGAAGTGGAAACAGTTCAATTAAAATTGGATTTGTTGCACTCTCAAATTAATCCTCATTTTATACATAATACATTGCATACAATGCAATATTTATTAAAAGCGAATAAGACAGAAGGTTTACTAGAAATGTTAATTTCATTTAATAGGCTATTACGTTTTAATATGTCTATTGAAAAGGATTTTATAACAATAGAGGAAGAAAAACTATGTATAGATAGCTTTATTAAGATACTTGAATACAGGTATGATTATAGCTTTAAGGTTGAATATACCATTCCAGAAGACATACTTGACTACTTAATACCAAAGTTGATCCTCCAACCACTTGTAGAAAATGCCATTTATCATGGAATCATTCCAAAGGGAGTGGAGGGTAAAGTACTCATAACAATGAAAGCCCAAGATGAAAACTTATTTATTGAAATTGAGGATAATGGTGTAGGAATTGAAAAGGATCTAATTGACAGTATATTAAATAATAAGCAAGCTTCTAATGATAGTTCATTTAATCAAATCGGCGTTCACAATATCGACAAAAGACTTAAGCTTCTATTTGGAGCTGAGTCACGACTGACTATTACGAGCACCTTAAACATTGGAACGACTGTTGCCTTCTCGATCCCTCTGAGAAAACTCAATAGAAAAGCATGATAGTAAGGAGCGAAAATGAAGAAATCTATAATAATCGTAGACGATGAAATGCCATCAAGAGAAATGTTGAAAACCTTTGTTGATTGGGATAAAACTGAATATGAGATCGTTGAAGAATTTGTAAACGGAAAAGATGCATTAGATTTTATTATGAATAATAGGGTTGACTACGTTATAACAGATATCCAAATGCCCGTTATGAATGGTATTGATTTAATTAAAGAAATTAAAAAAGCAAATCCTGGGCAAGCCCTAATTGTGTTAAGCTGTCATGAAAAATTTTCGTATGCGAGAGAAGCGATGAAATATGGAGTGAAAGACTATTTGATAAAAGACATGTTAACACAAGAGGACTTATTAGAAGCATTATCACAAGCAGGAAGCAATTCTGCTACTGAATCTACAGCACAAGCTGATGTATACGAGAATGAATTTGAGCAAAATTCACGAATTAGTTCCTTAGAAGAATTGTTGATTAATACCAGTGACCAGGGAGAACCAATAAAAATAGATGTTTCAAAAAATGAATCTCATGTGCTTATGGTAGTTTTTTTTGAAATGAATAAGCAGTATGGAAGTGCTCTTTTTGAACATGAAAACGAATTAATGTGTAATATTCAAAAAGAATTAACAAGTAAAACCAGTATAAAGAAAGAGTATGTAGTCTGGAAGCCTCCAGCTCAAATTATTATTTTATTAGAGGTTGATCAGATTGCGAGTCAAATTAAATATATATATGATTGTCAAAAGATGGCATTAAAAATTAGAAGTATTATTAATACACTTTGTGGTTGCGAATTGACGATTGGAATTAGTAAAGGCTTTAATGGATATAAAGATATTACACTACGTTATGAAGAAGCGAAGAATGCATGTCACTATAGGGTGTTCTTAGGAGAAAATAAAAACATATTTTACAATACTGTCTTTACCCAAATGACAAAATTCAATCCAAACAGGTTGGAGGAAGGCTTGAACAAGATTTATACTCTTTTGCTTACAGAAGATTACAGTAAAGTTTTCGAAGCTATTAAGGCAATATATGAAGAGGATGTAAAAGGTTTTATGCAATATAACTATATCAAATATGTGAATGCAAGAATAATATCTAGCATTATTCAATATATTAAAGACCATCCTTTTTCTTACGAAACGATTTTTGGTAAAGACTTCATACCGCTGAATGAATTAGATGATAGCAATTCAATAGAAGATATTATAGAGTGGTTTCATATAGTGATTCAAAACATTGAGAAAGCCCATAATCCAAAGGAAACAATTTTATATTCCCTAAGAGTTATTCAAGCACAAGGCTTAATAAAAGCACATTTTAGAGAAGGAATTGGCTTGCATGAAATTGCGGAACGTCTAGGTGTTCACAAGGTATATCTATCTCGAATATTTAAGGAGGAAACAGGAAAGAACATTACACAATATCTACAAGAGCTAAAGATTGAGGAAATCAAGAAATTATTAGAAACGACCAATAAATCAATAAGTGATATTGCAGAAGAACTAAATTATGCGCATTCCCAACAACTATCAGTAGCATTTAAACGGGAAACAAACATGTCACCAAAAGCCTATCGAAATACCCATTTTCAAAAAAAGAGTTAAATTAACTTACAAAAGGTTAATCTTAGCTCTTTTTTTTAATTTGATAAATGATATACTCGAACAAATTAAGAAATTAGGTGATAAGTGATGAAATTTGAGGGTGCATTAGATGAAAGACTGAAAAGTGAACGAGTAATAGCATATGCAAATTCTAAAAATACTCATATTTGGAAAATACCAGCCTTTATTATTTTAATTGTACTAACATTGGTCTCAGGCTTTATTGTGGTTATGAAGGTGCCAAGCATAAGCGTTTTAAACTATAGTCTGGATGCAGGTAATTTCTTTCAGAATATGTTTACAATATTATTAGCAAGCATTATAGGAAGTGTAATTGGCTGGGAAAGAGAAAACAAAAACCGACCCGCTGGTCTTAGAACTTATTCTCTAGTATGTATGGGTTCAGCATTGGTGATGATAACTTCCTACGAAATATTTAATAATTATCATACCCTTGGCAACTTTGATCCAGCAAGACTAGGGGCACAGGTTATTAGCGGCATTGGATTTTTAGGCGCAGGAACTATCATTCGCGATAAATTTTCTGTAAAGGGGTTAACAACTGCTGCAAGCTTATGGGTTGTAGCGTGTATTGGTCTTACGGTTGGAGCGGGGATGTATGTTACGAGTATTATGATTAGTGCAATCGTATATTATGTGATGCACAATTTAAGATGTATGGATGATATAAAAGTAGAGATGATGAATTATGAAATCGTCATACGAATGAAAGAGCAAACGGGGCAAATACGAGAGGTACATAAGGTTTTAGATAAATATAGAATTAATGTAAGAGACATTAATATTAGCTATGGACAGAAAGGTTTATTAGAGGAAGAGAATGACGATTTGAATATTGTCATCCACGCATTAATTATGGATCAATTTGTTGATCAACTCATTATTGAGTTTAATAACATAAATGGAATTACTTCATTTTATTTTAGTGAGTTATGATTTTAATCATTTTAAGGGAGGAAATATCATGATTATCGGACACAAAGGAACAGCAGTCTATGCACCAGAAAATACCATATCAGCAATTAACAAAGCTATTGAAATGGGATTAAATCATGTTGAGATTGATGTTCAGCTAAGCAAGGATGAGGAGGTAGTTGTTATTCATGATTATACCTTGGATAGAACTACAAATGGAAAGGGAGCTGTTAGAAATACAACCTTAGCAGATATGAAATGTCTAAGTGCAGGAGGGTGGTTTGGTGAAGCCTATGAGGATGAAAAGATTCCTACACTAGATGAAGTACTTTGTGTGTTACCAGAAGACGTTACATTAAATGTTGAGATTAAAAACATTGCAAGAGAAAGAGGAAATATTGAAGAACGGGTGCTAGAGTTGATTGAAAAACATAAAATTCAAGACCAAGTGATCATTTCTTCTTTTGACCATGTAAGCTTAAAAAAAGTTAGAACTATGAATGAGACGATCCGAATTGGTGTTTTGATTTATGCGTATTGGCTTGATCCTTGGTCACAGCTAGAGGTCTCTCGATTAAAACCATATAGTATTCACCCCGCTATTGAGTATTTAGATAAAGAATTTGTAATTGAAGCGAAGAAAAGGGGATATGCAATATTTCCATATACAGTGAATAGCCGAGAGGAATATAGCTATTGTATAGAATTAGGAGTAGACGGGGTATTTAGTGACTATCCTAACCTAGTAGATTTAGAAGAATAATCTTAAAAGCAAGTTTCATCAATCATAATGAAATTGCAAATATAAAGGAGGAAGTTATTATGAAAGTTTTATCCAAATTTAAAGAAGGACCAAAAATAGACAAAGCAATATATTGGCCTTCTGTTTTAATCACATTATTTTTAGCAGTTTATTTTGTGTTCAACCCAGAGAAAAGTCTTGTTAAGCTTAATACAGTTTTTAACTATATGACGAACGAATTGGGATGGACATATATTTGGTTTACACTATTGGCTTTTGGTAGTGCGCTTTATTTGATTTTTGGTAAATTTGGAAACGTTATATTAGGATCACCAGGTGATAAGCCGGATTTTTCCACCTTTTCCTGGATTGGCATGATATTCACGGCATCCACAGGCTCATCGTTATTATATTGGGGAACTATAGAGTGGATTTATTATTGGCAAGCACCACCTTTTGGAGCAGAAGTTGGATCGTGGGAAGCAGCAGAATGGGCTTCTGCATACGGTATGTTTCACTGGGGAGCTTCAGCTTGGGCGATGTATGCAGTTATATCAGTAGCAATTGCATATTCTTACCATGTAAGAAAGAAACCTATTTTAAGATTATCAGAAGCTTGTAGAGGGCTTTTAGGTGATCGAGTAGATGGTTGGATAGGTAAGCTAATTGATGTGTTTTTTGTATTTGGTTTAATTGGTGGGGTAACAACATCCATGGGACTTGGCACACCAATGTTAACAGCAGGAATATGTAAATTAACAGGTATCGCACATACTAGAGAGCTAGAACTTATTATTATTACAGTTTGGACTTTATCCATAGGAATTACAGTGTTTTTAGGACTTGAAAAAGGGATACGTAAATTATCCGATTTAAATATATATTTGGCATTTGGTGTACTCGGATTTTTATTAGTCCTAGGAGGACATACGGTATTTATTCTCAACCAAACCACTTCATCAGTTGGATTAATGATACAAGAATTTGTACATATGAGCTTTTGGACAGATGCAGTTGGTCAGTCAAAGCATCCGCAATGGTGGACTATTTTCTATTGGGCATGGTGGGTTGTTTACGCACCAGCAATGGGATTATACATAGCAAAAATTTCTAAAGGAAGAAGCATTAAACAAGTAGTTCTAGGATCAGTTTTTTGGGGATCTCTAGGTTGCTGGATATTCTTCTCGATTTTAGGAAATTACTCCATGGGATTACAATTGAGCTTTAACAACCCAGAATTATTTCCGGGTAGAGCTCTAGATGTTATTTCCATTTTCAATACATCCGGGCCAGCCTGGGCAGTAGTTGAGACCATTGCTGCAGCACCCCTTGGAATGATTTTGCTTTTTGCATTTATTCTATTAGCATTCATTTCTATGGTTACAGGCCAAACTACAATTGCATTTACATTGGCAGCAGTAACTACAAAAGAGCTTAAAGAAACAGAAGAACCAGCAAGATGGAATTCCTTCTTGTGGGCGATAATATTAGGAGCAATTTCAATTTCCCTATTATTATTTAATGCCTTGAAACCACTTCAGACTACATCAATTGTGGCTGCCTTCCCCCTAATGATTGTACTGATTATAGTGGCAATTTCTTTCTTTAAAATGTTAAAAGTAGATAAAGTTCTAGAAAAAATGCAAAATAAGCCTAAGTAAGAATTCCTAAATAATAGGGGAAAGCCATGGAGATTCTCCATGGCTTTTTATTTTATACTAATCGTGTTGTGATGATTCAATGGAAACTTAATAAGGGGATTGAAAGATGCAAAATAAGAAGTTATTCATCTCAAGGAATCATATTGTTTTTGTGTTCTCAATAATAATCATTTTGTTTGTCGCATTTTGGGGCATTTTCTTCCCAAAGAATCTAGGAGATAAAGCCAGCGTAGCCTATAATCTACTGATTTCTAGATTTGGATGGGTGTACTTGCTATCAGTATCAATATTTTTGATTTTCTGTATTTATTTGATATTCAGTCCATATAAAAATATCAAATTGGGGAGTAATGATTCAAAACCTCAATTTTCTACTTTTTCTTGGTTTGCAATGCTTTTTAGTGCAGGTATGGCAGTAGGATTGATTTTTTGGGGTGTGGCAGAGCCTTTAAGTCATTTTGTGAGTCCTCCACACGAGTTGGCTGGAGCAGGATCTCAAGAAGCAATTATGCTTTCGCTAAGATATTCTTTTTTTCATTGGGGGTTACATGCGTGGGCAAACTATGCATTATTTGCCCTTGCAATTGCATATTTTCAACTAAGAAAGGGCTATCCAGGTTTAGTTAGCAGTATTTTCATTCCATTAATTGGTGAAAAAAATGCCAGAGGATGGATGGGTATTATGATTGATTTATTAGCAATATTTGCAACAGTAACGGGTATAGCCACAGATTTAGGCTTAGGAACACTACAAATTAACAGTGGTTTACATATGCTTTACAATATTCCAGAAAATATAACCGTACAAATTATCATTATTATTGTAGCAACTATTTGCTTTATGACTTCCGCCATTAGAGGACTAGAAAAAGGAATAAAGCTATTATCAAATATAAATTTATGGTTATCGATTATCTTGGTTATTTTGGCCATTATAGTTGGACCAAAGCTAACAATAATCAGAAATTTAGTGGGAGGTTTATTTGCTTATGGGTCAAATATTATAGGCGATAGTCTACCAATAGGTTATTTATCTAGTGATAAAGAGTGGTTAGGAAATTGGACAATATTTTACTGGGCTTGGTGGATTGCTTGGACACCTTTTGTAGGAACATTTATTGCAAGAATATCTTGGGGTAGGACGATAAAAGAATTTATTATGGGAGTGTTATTTGTTCCAGTAATAGGATCCATTATCTGGTTTTGTATATTTGGTACGTTAGGAATGTCACAGGGTGAAAACATAGCTACATCAGCACTTAAATCAATACCAACAGCATATTTCACTATTATTGAACAATATCCTATGAGTGGTTTGATATCCTTTCTGACAGTAGTTTTGCTCTTTATATTTTTTGTGACCTCTGCAGATTCATCAACATTTGTACTTGGAATGTTCTCATCAAATGGAGATCCAAACCCTTCGACAAAGAATAAAGCTGTATGGGGTATAGTTCAATCATTACTAGCATTGGGGTTGTTGCTTGCAGGAGGGTTAGAGGTTTTACAAACGGCCAATATTGTTGCAGCATTTCCGTTTGCATTTGTTATGCTGTTTGCAATGATAGCATTAATGAAATCGTTAAAAGAAGAGACGTCAGTTGCTAATAAAATTTCAAAGTAATGCATATAACAAAAACGCAACAAATAATTTATTTGCTGCGTTTCTGTTTTTGGTGGTGTTTGTTTTGTTTTTAAAGTTTCAAGATTAGAGGTTAATTAAAATAACCTCAGTGCTTCATTTAAGTTATTAAGCTAATTCATTAACAACTTTTTTTAATGCTTCTAATGCTTCAGCTGGTAATTTATCGTAACCGCCTTTAGCAGTGTCTCTTGATTCAACATATTGCACTCTGTCAAGCATACGAGCTTTTAATTGACCAACATATTCTGCGTCGCTCATATTAGGAACAAAGCCTTCAACTTCCATAATTTCTATGTCTGAGAAAGTTCCCCATTTTTTGAAGTTAGTATTTCCTTCAACGATAGCTTCTAATGCGCCTAATGTAATGGCTGGTGTTACTTTCTTGCCCATAAAGTCGCCAGTGTTTAAGATATAGCAATCAACATGGTTTTTTTCAAATAGTTGTTTAAACTTGTTGAAATCATCTTCTAATTTGTATGTTCTAAAAGGATTTGCATATGGTTCTACTACTAATGCATTAGGGTCAACTCCTGGAGCCAAACGCTCTGCAGTTGTTCTTTTTGTTGCTAGTGTAGCACCCATAACTGAAGCCAATGCTGAACCACTTAACTTAATAACTGGAGGAAGAGTAGGATCCTTCATTAACCAGAAAATAGAATTGATTGGTTCTGCAAATTTGTCTAAACGGTTTGGTGACCAAAGCTTTGATTTAACAGCTCGTCCATTTCCATTTCTGATGTCTTCAGGAACAATAACAACTCTACCATCTTCATCAACAGTTGCGCCGTTATTTTGAACTGTCATTAAGAATTTGTTATCTGGGTCTGAAGCTGGATAATCTTGAGTTTTATCAAAATAAGCAGGCTCAAGAGCTACAGATGAACCATCTTCAGTAGAAATGATGAATGCATCATCATGTAATACTGTAATATCATATTTATCATTATGTTTTGCATGTGTAATAGTTGATTTACCTGAACCAGATAATCCAAATACACCTGCAACGTATTTTTTGCCATCAGCAAGGTTATAACGTTTTTGTCCACCATGGCATGAAGCATAGCCATTTCTGTTAGCACAAGCCCAACCAAGAGTAAGAGTACCCTTTTTATGTTCTCCAAAATATCTCATGCCCAGTAGTGCAGCACAGTTATGGTTTGGATCAAAGAATGTAAGACCCATAGCATGATCAGCATGTGACCAATCAGGATCTGAGAAAATATAAATGTCACCTTCGTGATTATATTCTTTTGAAGCTTTATACATTTTTGTATATTCTTCATTAAGGTATTGGAAGTTAAGCATCCATGAATACATAATGTTTTCATAACCTTCAGGGATTAAAAGATGAGCTTTTACCATGAAGTCAGGATCTAGACCTACAAATACTTCTGCATGATACATTGTTTTATATCTTGATTGAAAGATTGCTTCACTAATCTTTAAAGCGAATTCAGGTACGCTTACGCCTTCTTCCCCAAGAATTTTTCTTGCTGAAGCAGCACGACCAGAAACTGCTCCATCATTGAAAAGTAATACCTTAGCGTCAGCATCTAGGCCTTGAGCTTCTGGCTCATAAACTGCCATATCTGTAATAACAGTCCCCGGTGAACCTGCTGCTAATTGATAAGCTTCCTTTAAGGAAGTTACATGAATTACATTGTTGCCATAAAATGGTGTTTCGATTGTTGTACGAATTTGAGATAAAATTGGGCTTTTTGGGCTAATTTCATTCAAATTGTAGCTACGTTTTGTTGCCATTGAATTACCTCCTTTAGATTGTATAGAATAATGTTTGTATATATAAATTATCTCAGAATGAGAAATTTATGAACGGTTATATATCACTTCCAATTTTTCCCCATCTTAATTATAGATTTTGTTTTTGCAAATGTCAACAGAAAAATATTTATGATTTAGACATTGCAAAGGGTCTCTTATGGTTATATGCTTTACCTTTCCCATAAGGGTTGTATTTTATTTAACTGCGTGATAAGATAGTTGTAACTAATATATAAGCTTAAAGTAGAAAATATTGAAGTTGGTTTCAAGCAAGATTTTATTTGGGGAGTTGATAAAAACGATGGCTTTGGGGCAGAAAGTGGTAAAGGAATTAAATACAGAGATTGGCTTCATTGAAGATTTACTTAAGGATTATGAGGAACAATCTTTTTTGCAATGTATTCATAAAATCGAAGCACATTTTGAAAGCTGTCCAAATACGATAAGCAAGAAACTAATTAGAAATATTTATTTGAATTGTTGTATGAAAGCTGCAATTAGCGCGAAAGCTGCTGGAGATTTTAGTACATCTAAGGAAATATACGACAAGCTATTAACATATGAGAGTGAATTGATCTTTGAGTCGGACGTTATTTTATATAATGTTTATAGCCAATTAGCAGAAGTGGTTAGCCAGCTTGATGCTGACGAGGATTTAAATATATATGATGAAAAGGCTAAATTGATAGTAAATAAAATGGTATCATCTAGAGTTATTCAAAGCATTTACATCAGCTTTATAGAAGGTAATTATGACGAAGTAATTAAAAGAATAAGGGTCCTGAATGTTGATGATTTAGATCAATTTAACAAGGGAAGATACTATATGATGATTGGTTCTGCTTATTATTATAAAGAGCATTATAAAGAAGCGATTGGTTATTTAGAAAATTCAATAATATACTACAAGGATAAGCCAAATAACAGTGTGTTAGAACTTATTTTTGAAGAATTAAGTAAGTGCTACATGCATTTAGAAAAATATAAAGAAGGCTTTAAATACTTAAAATTAGCCCACAATAAAATAAATATATAGCATCAAAAAACTTTGCATTTTTATATGTTTAAATATATAATATGGATAAGATTTAAGAAAGCTTGAACGGAGGAACGATAATGGGTAAGAAACCCTACTATATTACAACAGCAATTGCTTACACATCCAAAACCCCTCATATTGGAAATACTTATGAAGCGGTATTAACAGATAGTATAGCAAGATTTAAAAGACTATCAGGTTATGATGTATTTTTTTTAACTGGAACAGATGAACATGGTCAAAAAATTCAATTACAAGCAGAACAAGAAGGCATAACTCCAAAAGAGCTTGTAGATAAAATTGCAGGTGAAGTAAAAACCATTTGGGATTTTATGAATACCAGTTATGATAAATTTATCAGGACTACTGATGCAGAGCATGAAGATATCGTTGGTAGAATTTTTAAGAGATTATATGATCAAGGTGATATTTATAAAGGTAGCTATGAAGGCTGGTACTGTACACCTTGTGAATCATTTTTCACAGAATCTCAAGTTGTTCAGGGCAATTGTCCAGATTGCGGTAGCCAAGTACAAAAGGCAAGCGAAGAAGCATATTTCTTTAAATTAAGTAAATATGAAAAAAAGTTAATGCAACATATCGAAGATAATCCTGATTTTATTCAACCGGAGTCAAGAAAAAATGAAATGGTTAACAATTTTATTAAACAAGGCTTACAGGATTTGTGTGTTTCAAGAACTACATTTAATTGGGGTATTCCCGTTTCATTTGACGATAAACATGTAATTTATGTTTGGATAGATGCGTTATCAAATTATATAACGGCACTTGGCTATAATCCTAATGGAGAAAGTGGCGAGCTATTTAATCGCTATTGGCCAGCTGATGTACATTTAATTGGTAAAGATATTTTAAGATTTCATACTATTTATTGGCCAATTATGCTAATGGCTTTAGACGTAGAGTTACCGAAAAAGGTTTTTGGGCATCCTTGGTTAATGGTTGGTGAGGATAAGATGTCTAAATCTAAGGGTAATGTTATATATGCGAAACAACTAGTTGATTTTTTCGGTGTAGATGCCGTTAGATATTATGTATTACATGAAATGCCATTTGCTCAAGATGGCACATTAACCTATGAATTATTAATAGCAAGAATAAACTCTGATTTAGCAAATATTCTTGGCAATCTTGTGAATAGAACTGTTGCAATGGTTCATAAGTACTTTGATGGTATCATCTTGCCGCCAAGTAAGGGAGAAGCTATTGATGAAGAATTAATTAACATGGCATTATCTCTAAAAGGTAAAGTTGAAGTCAAAATGGATGACCTTAAGGTGGCCGAGTCTATAGATGAAATTTGGACCCTCTTAAGAAGAAGCAATAAGTATATAGATGAAACCTGCCCGTGGGTATTGGCAAAGGATGAAAGCAATAAGGAACGTTTGGCTACGGTGCTTTTCAACCTTATAGAAAGTATTCGATTTGCCTCTGTTTTATTGAGTGCATTTATGCCAGAAACAGCAGAAAAAATCCAAAAGCAAATTAATGCTACAAATGTTAGCCTAGAATCTCTAGATTCATTTGATGGAACAACGCCTGGAACTAAAGTTGGCACTGCTGAGGTTTTATTTGCAAGAATTGATGAAAAGAAAATGCTAGAAGAAATAAATAATGAAAATGAAGCTATGAAAGCGACTGGGAAACAGGATGTAGGAATAGCAGCAAAATCAGAAGGAATTGCAACAAAAGACGAAGAGACAATTCTTATAGATGATTTCGCCAAAATCAATATTAAAGTTGGAGAAATTATTGAATGTGAAAAAGTAGAAGGTTCTGATAAATTATTGGTGTCAAAGGTTCAGGTTGGCAATGAAACGAGACAAATTGTTTCCGGTATTGCTAAGAATTACGTACCAGCAGAGTTAATTGGTAAAAAAGTGTTAGTAATTACGAATTTAAAACCCGTAAAGCTTAGAGGCGTACTTTCAGAAGGAATGCTCTTGGCAGCATCAGATGAAGAAGGCAATCTTAAGCTTGCAACGGTAGATGGTGATATTAATACAGGATCAACTGTAAAATAGGTTGCAATAGGGGTGAAAAAATGTTTTTTGAAAGTCATGCACATTATGATGATTTAAAGTTTGAGCAAGATAGAGATACTATATTAAGTAGTGTGAAGGAACAAAACATAACTAAAGTCATTAATGTCGCTGCAAATATGGCATCTAGCTTACACTGCATAGAGCTTGCGAAAAAATATGACTTTATATATGCAACAGTTGGGGTACACCCTCATGATGTAGGAGCAATGTTAGAAGATGATTTAGAAACCTTAATTGGTTTGTCTGCGTATGATAAAGTTGTAGCTATAGGAGAAATTGGCTTAGATTATTATTACGAAAACTCTCCAAAAGAAGTTCAAAGGCTATGGTTTAGAGAACAGATTAACATTGCGAAGGATATTGGGTTGCCGATTATTGTTCATAGTAGAGATGCTTCAAAAGAAACCTATGAGCTCATAAAAGACTCTAGAGGATATGAGGTTGGTGGCGTAATCCATTGCTTTTCAGGGAGCAAAGAAATGGCTCAAGCTTATGTAGATATGGGTTTTTATATTGGAGTAGGGGGCGTTGTAACCTATGACAATGCAAAAACCTTACAGGAAGTAGTAAGGGCAATCCCGCTAAAAAACATATTAATTGAGACGGATTCACCATACTTGTCTCCAGTGCCAAATAGAGGAAAGCGCAATGATTCAAGGAACCTTCAATATGTTGTAAAAGCAATAGCAAAGTTAAAAGAAATATCTGAGGAAGAAGTGATTAAGACAACTTACGATAATGGCCTTAAGCTATTTATGGGTAATAGTTCAAATAATTAGCTTGAAAAATGAATTTATAAAAAGGGCGATTAACACGCCCTTTTATTATCCCAGTAGGAAAGTTTACTTTCCATGAAGAAGAATAGAATAAAGAATTGAATAGTATAAAAGGTATGGAACGTAGGGACGAGCACTTGAGCACTTTATTCTTATATAAAGGTGATGACTATGAAGAAAAGCGTAATAAAGATAGCTATCATAACACTAGTTTCTATATTTATTATTGCCGCAGTTTTATCAATAAAATATATAACAGAAATTAGTGATGAGCTTAACGAAACCAATTCGGAAAATAAGGATAAAAAGTTGCCGCAATATCATTTTATGATTATTGCGAATGAACTAAACTTTTCATCAGGAAAGGCATTTATAAATGGTGTCAATTTAGCGTGTGAGGATTATAATTCCGTTGTAGAAATCAATGAATATAAACGAGAAAATATTGACCAACAAATAAAAAACATTGCAATTGCTGTGGCTTCAAAAGTAGATGGTATTATTGTTCAAGTAACAGATCAAGAGTTGTTTGTTGATGAAATAAACAAAGCAATTGATGAAGGTATCCCTGTAATAACTATTTTTGAAGATTCAGCAAAGAGTAAAAGATTGAGCTTTATAGGCGTTAATTCTTATGAATTAGGTAAGCGAGCGAGTGAATTGGCTGCCAATGCGGTTGATAGCAAAGGGGAAATGGCAATTATATTTGATGGATTAGAAGAAAAGAATTTTGATACTTCTAAGAATTTAATAGAAGAAGGAGTTCGAGATGGCTTGGTTACTAGTCCACAATTAACCATTAAAAAAATTGATATATCCACAACAGGTATACTGGGTGCAGGCGATATTGCAAAGGAAATTATTAGAGATCATCGGGGAATCAATGTTATATTTTGCACTAGTGCCAAGACAACACTTGGTGTTGCTGAGGCAATCGTTGATTTGAACATGGTTGGAAAGATAAAGATTGTTGGATATGGTGATGATCATGATATATTACAATTCATAGATCGGAATGTCATTGACGCATCATTGGTAAGTGATACGAAAAGCATTGGTTATCAAAGCATTGAGTCTGCTTATAAATATTTAGAGGAAGGTAGTATTTCGGATTTTGAAGATACAGGAATATATGTGATTGATGAAACAAATATAGATTATTATATTGAAAAACTTAAAGAGGAAGGTGACGACTCTTGAAAAACCTTCTTATTGATAAAATTTTTAATATAGCTACGATAAGAACAAAAATGATAGCATATTTTTTTGCTACAGTAATCCTGTTGAGCTTTCTAACCATTTATACGTTTTATGTGTCTCAACAATCCCTTAATCAAATGGATGAAATGTATGAGAAAAATTTGTATCTAGTTGATATTTCTAACAAATTATCTCAAGCAAATGACAATTTATTAAATTTTTTAACTGTGAAAAGCTCAGATAGCTTTATTGCTTTTCAAAGGTCTGGTGAGGAAATTAAGGGTGTTATCGAAGCTACAAATAGAGATTTGAGCTATAATCCCTCACAACTACTGTTTGTTGATGTTTCTAATATGATTTATGTTTATTTTTCATATGCGGATTCTGCTATAAATGCAAAGAGGGGTCGAAACGACGATGAAACAAACCAATCATATACGAAAGCAACTGAAATTGAGGGATATATTCAAGAATATATTGCAAAAATACAACTAAATCAAATTAAAGAAAATGCTACAAGATATCAAATTGTAAAAGACAAAGTATCAGAATTACAAAAAACAAATGTTGTATTAATTGTTGACGTTATGTTGTTTTCAATATTAATCATCATTATTTTAACGTATAGGATGACTGAGCCAATTATAAGGCTTGCTCATTCGGCAGACGAAATTTCTAGTGGGAACTTTGAGATTGATGAAATTGTGGTAGATTCTGAAGACGAAATTAAAGTTATGGCAACAGCCTTTAATAAAATGAGAGAAAATATAAAAAATTATATTGAAGAACTTAAAAACAAGGCAGAGACAGAGGCTAAGCTTATGGATCAGGAGCTACAAAATATTAAGATGCAAAGCTTGTTGAATAAGGCGGAGCTTGAAGCTCTACAGTCTCAGATTAATCCCCATTTCTTATTCAATACGATAAATACTGGCGTGCAGTTGGCTATGATGGAAGGTGCAGATGTTACTTCGGAATTTCTTGAAAATATGTCTGCGATATTTAGATATAACATTAAGAATTTGAAGAAGCCGGTTACGCTAGGAGAAGAGATAGATAATATTAAGGCATATGCTATGCTTTTAAAGGTTAGGTTTGGAGAGTTTTTAAAGTTTGAGTTTGATATTGAAGACGGCATTAATGAAATCAATATGCCACCACTTATCTTGCAACCATTGGTTGAAAATGCATGTATCCATGGGATTGGAGACCTCGAAGAAGGCGGCGTTATTCGTATTACTACAAAGAAGGATGCAGATATGGTTCATATTACTATTGAGGACGATGGCGTAGGTATGGATCAAGAATATATTGATAAGGTTCTCTATCATACAAACGAAGAAGATCTTTTTAAAAAGCCAAAAAAAAGTCATACTACAGGAATTGGCCTAGCAAATGTTATTCATCGGTTACGTTTATTTAGTCAGAATGAAGATGCAATTGAAATAAGCAGTGATAAATCTAATGGAACCAAAATAATAATTCACCTTCCAATCTGTGAGGAGGCAATGTTATGAAATATAGATTAGTTGTAGTAGATGATGAAGAAATTGTAATTAACGCAGTGAAATTTATTGTAGAAAAGAATATGGAAAATGTGGAAATAATTGGTACTGCTAAGAACGGTAGAGAAGCAATAGAAGCCGCGATAAGACTAAATCCAGATATTATGCTGATGGATATTACAATGCCTGGAATCAATGGAGTGGATGCTATTAAAGAAATTATTGAACATAACAGTAAAATTAAATTTGTTATACTATCGGCATATGAACAATTTGAGTATGCCAAGGAGGCTGTCGGTTTAGGTGTTCAAGATTATTTGCTGAAACCAATCAATAGATATAAACTAATTGATGCTTTGAATGAAGTAATCAAAACCCTTGAGATAGAGCATAGTAAGCGTATAAAAGAAATTGAAAACATGGAAAAGCTTCAAAATGTTTTGCCTATTTTAGAACAAGGGTTTATATACTCGATACTCATGAATAGAGATTATGAAGATGAAATATCAAAATACAAAGAGCTATTTGAATTAAAGGAAGAAGGGGGATATCTCTTAGTAATTGAATTTGGAGAATATGATAGCAGCACGTTGAAAAATAAAATTGGTTCAGGTGTGAAGTTACAAAAATCATACAACCTAATTCGAGATAGCTTAAAGTTCAAATATAAATGCCTAGTCGGGCCAGCGATTATAAATCGGATTATTGTATTTGTTTCGAAAGACCATCCTTCAGATGAGTATGAATTTAGGCTTGAAACGATTGAAATGGCAGAATACATAGCCGAAACTGCTATGAAAAAGACTGGGGTTGAATGTTATATTGGTATAGGAGGCTATTACCATTTAAAGGAATTGCCCTATTCATATGAAGAAGCTTTGAAAGCACTTCGAGATAGCAATGGCCAAGCAGTAACGCATATTAAAGATGTAAAAAATGAAAATCGAATGGAATTAGACGTATACAATACAATAGGAAAAGAATTGTTGGTGGCCTTTGAATCGGGGAATGAGGAAAAAACTTTAGTTTATTTGAATAAAATTTATGATGCTATTTCTTGTCTTCCAACACATGATCAACCCAATAAATGTATTGAGATTATGGTTTTGATCTACAGAAAGGCATATGAAATGGATGTGAAAAGTGATACGGTGATCAACTACTCTTCTTATCTAGAAGAAATCATCGGTCAAGATAAAGAAGAGCTGCAAAGATGGAGCATAAGAAAGGTGAAATACTTTGTTTCTAGGATTAGTGAAATGAATAAAAATAAAGTGAGCAAAGCTGTACTAGAAGCAAAAAATTATATTGATATTCACTATAGTAAGGAATTAACCTTAGAAGAAATATCAAGAGTTGTAAGTGTCAGTCCACAATACTTTAGTAAACTTTTTAAGGAAGAAACTGGGTTTAATTTTATAGAATATTTAACCAATAGTCGTATTGAAAAAGCAAAAGAATTGATTAAAAACTCTCAAATGACCATGAAGGAAGTATGCTTTGAAGTAGGGTACAATGATCCGAATTACTTTAGTCGGCTCTTTAAAAAGATTGTTGGCGTTTCACCAACAGATTATTTAAGAAAGTAGCAAAATACTAGGGGGTATTTACTGATGAAAGGAAGAAATTGGGTAGTACTTATTGTGGTAGCATGTGGTCTATTAATCCTCGTAAAGGTTCTATTCGGGGACAAAGATTCAAAGGAAAACCTTCCGTCTGAAAAAGATGATGGAATCGTGATTGGGTTCTCATTAAGTTCTATTGTGATTGACAGGTGGCAGAGAGATAGAGACGTATTTGTAGCAACAGCAAAAGAACTAGGTGCAGAGGTTATTGTACAAACAGCAAATGAAGACAAGGAAACTCAAATAAAACAAATTGAGTATCTGATGAAGGAAGGGGTCGATGTTCTAGTCATTAACCCAGATGATAAGGATGGATTGTCAGACGTTGTTAGACGAGCAAAGGCCCAAG
Source organism: Firmicutes bacterium HGW-Firmicutes-1 (assembly GCA_002841625.1). Lineage (NCBI taxonomy): Bacteria > Bacillati > Bacillota > Firmicutes bacterium HGW-Firmicutes-1. The sequence goes on from PHAG01000010.1 coordinate 85,970, forward strand.
GAATTAAGGTGATTGCGTATGATAGAAGCATTAGTAATGCGGATGTAGATGTTTATGTTTCCTTTGATAATCAAAAATTGGGAAGATTAATGGGGGAAACGATGCTAGAATATGTTCCTACAGGCAATTATGTAATTATTAATGGATCCTTAAAGGATAATAATAGCATCATGTATAATGTGGGCTTTCATGAAGCAATTGATGAAGCAGTAGAAAATAAGGATATTACCATTATTAAAGAGGTTTGGGGTGAAGATTGGGGAGAAGAAATTGCCTATACCTCTATGGAAGAAGTTATCCAAAGCGGTGAAAAGGTCGATGGTGTCATTGCTGCAAATGATCGCTTTGCAGAAGCGGCTATAAGAGTTCTAGCAGAAAACAGACAAGCGGGAGATGTGGTGGTAATTGGCCATGACGCTGAATTATCTGCATGTCAAAGAATTGTAGAAGGAACTCAAAAAGCAACTATTTATAAATCCATTACAGATATGGCTGAAGGTGCGGCAAGACTTGCCATAGATTTAGCGAATGGTAAGGAAATTAATTTCCAATCTACATATGATGATGGCACGTATGAAGTACCTAGAATAATGTACGATGTATTCATCGTTACAAACGACAATATGGTGGATATTATCGTGAACAAGGGTTTTCATAGATTAGAAGATATCTATCAAAACGTACCTAAAGAGCAATGGCCAAAGTAAGCGTCAAAACACAGGCCATGGAAATATTTAATGCATAATATAATGCTATACAAAGCATACTATAGAAAAAGAGACTAATTAAAGTAAGGATATGATAATATATTCTAGAGCTAAATAGGCTCTTTTTTTATATAATCATAACTGTAGTGAAACAGCGGTGCCGTGATTAGATAGGGTGAATTTAAGAACGACATTGGCAACTTAATCATTAATCATTAATTATTTGGAGGGTTATGCAAAATGAAAAAATTAGTAACATTATTTTTAGTTTTAGTAATGATGACATCCGTATTTGCTGGATGTGCTAAAAAAGAAGCTCCAGCAACTGATACACCAGCAACTGATGCTCCAGCAGCAGATGCAAAAATTAGAGTAGGTATTTCATTACCAACTCAAAGAGAAGAAAGATGGGTAAGAGACAAAGAACAAATGATCGCAGAAGCTGCAAAACTTGGCGTTGAGCTAGTAGTAAAAGTTGCAGATGCTGACACTCAAGAACAAATCCAACAAGTTGAAGCTATCTTAACAGAAGGCGTAGACGTATTAATTTTAGCTCCAAACGATGCATCAGCATCAGCTTCATTAGTTGACATGGCTAAAGAAGAAGGCGTACCAGTTATCGCTTATGACAGATTAATTACTGGAACTGCTAATTTAGATTATTATATTTCTTTTGATAATACTGAAGTAGGTAGAGTTCAAGGTAAATTTATCACTGATTTAGTTCCAGAAGGAAACTATATCATTATGTCAGGTGCACCAACAGATAATAATGCAAAATTATTCAAAGAAGGCGCTATGGAATACCTTCAACCACTTATTGACTCTGGAAAAATCAAAGTTGTTGCTGAACAAGCAGTTGAAAACTGGGAACCAGAAAATGCTCTTAAAATCGTAGAAGCAGCTTTACTTTCAAGTAACAACGAAGTAGATGCAATTCTTTCTCCAAACGATGGTTGTGCTGGTGGCGCTATCCAAGCATTAGCAGCTCAAGGTTTAGACGGTCAAGTTCCAATCACTGGACAAGATGCTGAACTTGCAGCAGCTCAAAGAATCGTAGCTGGAACACAAACTATGACAGTATTTAAAGACACTAGAGATCTTGCTTCAAAATCAATTCAAATGGCTATGGCTCTTGCAAAGGGTGAAGCAGTTGAAACGAATGGTGAAGTAGAAGGCGTTCCTTCAGTACTAATGGCAGTTAAGATTGTAACTAAAGATAATGTGAAAGAAGTTTTAGTAGACAGCGGATACTTAAAAGAAGCTGACGTATTTAAATAAGATACGAAACAAGTAACATATTTTAAGCAGAGAAGTAGCGATAAGCTACTTCCCTGTTTGTTATAAGAAAGGCGGTGTAATCATGAACGAGTGCATATTGGAAATGCAAAATATAGTTAAAGAGTTTTCAGGAATAAGAGCATTAGATGATGTTACTTTCAAGGTAAAACGTGGTGAAATACACGCCTTAGTGGGTGAAAATGGTGCGGGGAAATCAACACTCATGAAGGTTTTAAGTGGAGTTTATCCTCATGGTGATTATTCAGGGAAGATTATTATCAATGATAAAGAGATGGCATTTGGCCATATAAAAGACTCTGAAAAAGCGGGAGTCGCAATTATATATCAAGAACTTGCATTAGTTAAGCAAATGAATATTGCTGAAAATATTTTCTTGGGTAATGAATTACGAGGAAAAGTTGGAATAGATTGGAATCAAGCGATTTCCAGAACAGAAAAGCTTCTTAAAGATGTTGGATTAGAAGATAATCCACTTACCAAGATCTATCAGCTTGGAATTGGAAAGCAACAACTAATCGAGATTGCAAAAGCAATCGCTAAAGACGTTAGCCTTCTCATTTTAGATGAACCAACAGCAGCGCTTACAGAAACTGAGAGTGATAATCTGCTTACCATCTTAAGAGCATTGAGAGAAAAAGGTGTTACATGTGTTTATATTTCCCACAAACTTAATGAAGTGCTTGAGATTGCAGACACAATAACAGTTCTTAGGGATGGTAAAACAATCTGTACCATGGATAATGATGATCAAATGTCAGAGGACGTCATCATAACTAGAATGGTTGGTAGAGAATTAACGAATAGATTTCCAAGGGTAGAACATAAAGCCGGTAAAGTTGTATTAGAAGTAGAAAATTGGACTGTTCCACATCCTGAAATACTAGGTAAAAATATTATTAGCAATGTGTCTTTTCAAGCAAGGCAAGGTGAGATACTAGGGATTGCAGGTCTTATGGGTGCAGGTAGAACAGAGCTTGCAATGAGTTTGTTTGGTGCATATGGCGAAGGAATCACAGGTACTCTTAAACTTGAGGGCGTAGAACAACGCTTCAACAATCCAAGGCAAGCAATTCAAGCAGGATTTTGTTACTTAACAGAGGATCGAAAAAAAACAGGTCTTGTCCTAATGATGGACATCAAAAAGAACATAACGCTTTCGAGTTTGAATAGCATTACCAAAAACTTTTCAATTAATGCAAATGAAGAAATAAAAGTATCAAATGAGTATGTGTCAGCTCTTAAAATTAAAGCTGCCTCTATAGAACAAACTGTTGATCATTTATCAGGTGGTAACCAACAAAAGGTAGCCATTGCAAAGTGGTTAATGGCAAAGCCTAAAGTATTAATACTAGACGAACCAACGCGTGGTATTGACGTAGGTGCAAAATATGAAATTTATAATCTAATGAACAAGTTAGTAGAAGAGGGTGTCTGTATTATTATGATTTCATCTGAATTACCTGAAGTATTAGGTATGAGTGATCGTGTCATAGTAATAAAAGACGGAAAGATTACTGGAGATGTTGATTTTAAAGAAGCTGACCAAAAAACCATTATGTACTATGCTACAGGTGGCAAGTAAAATGAAAGGATGTGTATATTATGGAAGATAATAAAATCAGTAAGTCACAAATTAAAATTATGATTAAAAATAATATTAGACAATATACAATGTTTATTGCACTAATAAGTATTATGTTGATTTTTTCAGTTATTGAATCAAAATTTTTATCTCCAAGAAATATCTCTACTTTGTTTTTGCAAACAGGATATATTGCAATTTTAACGTGTGGAGTTGTACTAATTATAGTAGCAGGACATATCGACTTATCCATTGGCGCAGTAGTAGGACTTACAGGAGCAATTGCTGCTAGGCTTATGGTTACAATGGGGCTACCAATGTGGTTAGCCATTATACTTACTTTAGTAGCAGGACTTATAATTGGTATATGGCAAGGTGCTTGGGTAGCTTATGGAAATGTCCCAGGATTTATCGTAACTTTGGCAGGTATGTTGATTTTTAATGGACTCTTGTTATTGGTTACAAAAGGTGGAGTTACCATTAACTTTCCTCAAGAATTTAAACTTATTGGTCAAGGATATATTCCAACGTTGTTTATGGAAAACAATGTAAAAGATATGATTCCACATGATACAACGATGATTATCTTGGTATTGTCTTTAGTGGGCTTTGTATTATTTGAAATGAAAAAAAGAGCGGATAGAAAGAAATACAATTTCCATGTTTTATCTACAAAGCTTTTTATTGCGAAACTATTTGGTGTTTCAGCATTAATTTCGGCGGTATTAGGCGTAATGGCATTATACAAAGGTATGCCATACTCAATCCTTATAGTTATTATTATTGCAGGCTTTTATACATTCTTAACGAATAACACAGCCTTTGGTAGACATGTATATGCTATTGGAGGAAATAAAGAAGCAGCAAAATTATCTGGTATTAACATTAAGCTCAGAACATTAATGATATTTGCTTCAATGGGTGTTTTAAGTGCTGCTGGTGGTATCGTATATGGAGCAAGAGTTGGTTCTGCAAGCTCATCTGCAGGAGCAGGTATGGAGCTAGATGTAATTGCTGCAGCCATTATCGGTGGTACTAGTACCATGGGTGGTGAAGGTACGATCATTGGAGCTGTTATCGGGGCACTAGTTATGGGAACCTTGGAAAATGGTTTACTCTTAGTAGGGGTATCCACAGAAGCAAGAATGATTATTAAAGGTTTGGTATTACTTCTTGCAGTATTTGTTGACATTAAAACAAGAAAAAATAAAAGCTAATTAAAATAATATGGTAACCATGTCCCACCTTTCGGGGTGGGAACATGTATGTCTTACCTTAATGGGTATTTTAACTAAATATGGTAGATTGTTTTACTGGTATAAATGCAACCCGCATGAGAAAATGGAGAAAAGCGGAAGTTGGTTTTTGAGAACTTGGGTAAAAGGAGCCTTATGATGAAAAAATTAAGTTTAAAAGTTATGATCCTTTTAATTAGTGTTTCAACGTTTATTTTTGCAACCTTAATTGGCTTAAATTTATATTCAATTAATGAGTATAAATTAAAAACAAAAGAGTTATACACTAAAGGCATTCAAACTCAATTTGACAACGGACTAGTATATGAGGTAGATACCGTAGCAGCGCTCCTCAAGAATTATAATTTTAAAATTGTTAGTGGTGAATATACACTAGAAGAGGCAAAAGCACAAGCTATAAAGGATATTAGTAGTATATCCTACGCAGGGATCAGTGGTTTTTGGATATTCTCATCAGATGGGACGTGTCTATTATATTCGCTTGATCATAGTTTAGAAGGAAGTAATCAATTAGGTTATAAAGACGCACAGGGAAAACCAGTTTTTAGTGACCTTATCAATAGTGCAAAATCAGGTGGGGGATTTGTTGATTTTAATGCTGTATGGTCTAAAAATGTACCAGAACCAGTAAATATTCGTGCTTACGCTAAGAAATACGAAGCATTCGATTGGGTTATTGCAACAGGCTTAACCTATGATAAAATTGACAGTAATTTTACTACTTTTAACAATATTTCCGATCAGTATGTTACGAAGTTAACTAGAAGTTCAATAATACTTGCAATCATTTTATTAAGTATCGTTATTGGGATTGCAATCATTTCTGGGTTCAAGCTGACGAAGCCAATTATACAGATTACTCGCGCTTCGGCACTTTTGGCAAAAGGAGATTTAACAACGCATGTACAAGTGAAGTCAAAGGATGAAACTAAGAAGTTGGCAGATTCCTTTAATGAAAGCATTTCTAGCTTAAATATACTTGTTAAAGATGCGCTATCTGTATCAACAAGAGTAAAGAATTATGCTGAAATTACCAATGCCTCTATGAGAGAATTAGCAGTTGGAACTACTCAAATTTCAAGTACGATTCAAGATCTAAGCATTGGAGTAAGTAAACAAACAACTTCAGTGGAATCTATACATAATCGTTCGACAGACATTTTAACACGTTTATTAATGATCAATGATGAAATGACACAGTCTAGCGACATTTCAGCGGCAACAAAGGAAATAGTGGCAAATGGCACACAGACTATTGAATTTCAAAAAAATAAAATGGATGAAAATAAGAGAGCATCTGAATCAACAGTTATTTCAATAACGAATTTATCAAAGATTTCTAGTGAAATAGCAAACATCATTACGGTAATTGAAAACATCTCTTCACAAACTACATTACTAGCATTGAATGCAAGTATTGAAGCAGCTCGTGCAGGTGAACATGGTAAAGGCTTTGCAGTTGTAGCTGATGAAATTAGAAAATTGGCAGATGAGACAGTGAACTCAACTGGAAAAATTACCCATATTATTTCTGATGTAAATGGTGCAGTAAATGAAGCTGTTAAAACAATAAAAATCTCACAAACTGCAGTTGCTGAACAAGAAACATCACTCATGCAAACGGCTAATGTTTTCGAAGATGTCACTTCAGCAGTAACACAAGCATATAACAATGCGATCACAGTAAAAGAAGCGACTTTAGCGTTAACTGTTAATGTTGAGAAAATAAATGATGAAATTAGCGAAATATCTTCAATATCCCAGGAATCTGCGGCATCCTTTGAAGAAGTATCAGCTACAAATGAAGAACAAACTGCAAGCTTTGAAGAAATTACAGCATCAATTGATGAATTAACGAATCTAGCAGAAGAGCTTAATAATAACTTGCAGAAATTTAAAGTATAGCTTATCCTCCCTCCCCATATAGATAATGTTAGAAAAAGGGCGATTCATTAATCCATTAACCATGGGCTAGAGAACCGTTCTTTTTCTATCCCTTGATAACTACTGCTTGATTATAAAATTCTTTTATTCTATACTATAATAAATATTTCGGAGGGAGCTATTAAAATGAATCAAAATTGGAAACTAGAAACCAAAGCAGTACAAAGTGGATATTCACCAAAAAACGGGGAACCTAGAGTACTACCAATTTATCAAAGTACAACCTACAGATACGATACATGTGAGGAGGTAGCTAATTTATTTGACCTTAAAACAGTAGGTCACATGTATACTAGAATTAGTAATCCCACGGTAGCAGCATTTGAAGAAAAGATTGCACAGCTTGAAGGCGGCATAGGGGCCATGGCTACTGCTTCTGGACAATCAGCTACCCTTTTATCAATCATGAATATTTGTCAGGCAGGAGAACATATATTATCTGTTAGTTCATTATATGGTGGTACCTACTCTTTATTAAAAACAACGCTTAAAAAGTTTGGCATTGAAGTAACCTTTGTTGATCCAGACCTTGCACAAGAAGTGTTGCAGACCTATATTAGAGATAATACAAAAGCAGTTTTTGCAGAAAGTATTGGAAATCCAGGACTAAATGTTTTGGACTTTGAAAAATTTACTGACTTGGCACATAAGAATAATCTACCACTCATAGTTGATAATACTTTTCCTACACCATTTTTATTAAGGCCATTTGATTATGGGGTAGATATTGTAATACACTCAGGAACCAAGTATATTGATGGGCATGCGACAAGTGTAGGAGGAATTATAGTTGATAGCGGTAAGTTTAATTGGTCAAATGGTAAGTTTCCGGAAATGACTACACCAGATGACAGCTACCATGGTGTTGTTTATACCCAAGATTTTGGTAATGCAGCTTATATTACAAAAGCAAGGGTACAGCTATTAAGAGACACTGGTGCGGCAATTAGTCCTATGAATGCTTTTTTGATGAATCTTGGACTGGAAACACTTCATTTAAGAATGGAACGTCACTGTGAGAATGCGCTTAAGATTGCTCAGTGGTTACAACAACAAGATGAAGTTGAATGGGTAAACTATCCAGGACTACCTAATCACCCTTCTTATGAATTAGGCAAGAAGTACTTACCGAAAGGCTGTAGTGGTGTACTAACTTTCGGACTAAAGGGTGGAAGATTAGCTGGAGAAAAGTTCATTGATAGTTTAAAATTGATAGCGCTAGTTGTTCACGTTGCAGATGTTAGGTCTTCGGTATTACATCCAGCAAGTACAACGCATAGACAGCTTACGGAGGCTGAGCAAATTGCATCCGGCGTTAAACCAGAGTTGATTCGTTTCTCAGTTGGAATTGAAAATAGGTTGGATATTATTGATGATTTGAGACAAGCATTAGATCAAGTTGCAAACGCTTAACCTCTGTGAACTTCACATGTTTTCAGGTGTTCATGTTGGCTAAAAACATATAGACAAACAGGCATACAAATGCTATATTATGGTTATATCAAAATGAGATATATATTTTTACATATAGGGCAAGGTGAAGCAGGATGATGTTGTACATTTCAGCGTTAGGATTTAGTGCGTATAATACAAAAGAAAAAGCCGAGGGAATCGTAAGCGATATAATTGCAAATCCCAATACAAGATACATCTCAAATTATAAATCAGATGAAATAAAGGTAGAATATTACAAGGAATATGGTACAGAATTTGGGCTAATCGTTAGAGGTGCCCTGAGTCAAGATGAAGAACTGACTGTATATTCCTTAATTCCATATGCTATTGGTAGTGTGATTACTGATACACACGAAATAGATGTAGTTAAAGGTGAAAAAACAGACGTATACAATGCTTTTTGTGAAGAAAGTCGATCTGGCACGCCAGTGTCTTTTTTTCTTCAAAATGTAATAGATTATTTAGAAATTGAAGACCAAGAGGATATTTATATTGAAGGTGTTCGATTTGTTGCTTTTTCTGTTGAGGGCACGGTAATACTTCCAATTGATAAAGATGAAACGGATATATTACTTGAAGAAGAAGAAGATGTCTTTAGAGAAGAATTATTAGAAAAAGCAAGGCAGGGAGATGAAGAAGCCATGCAAATTCTTGAAGAAGAAGCATTGGAATCTTCGGAAATTCTTCAAGAAAGATTAAAGGATGAAGACCTTCTTAGTATACTTGAAGGTTTTTTTGTCCCACTTGGCGATAGTGAGGACATCTATTCATTTTTAGGTACGATTGAGGAAGTAGCTGAAACAGTTAATAAAATGACAGAAGAAAGAATATATATATTAAGTATTAAATGTATGAGTTTATATATTGATGTATATATTAATGCAGCTAACATTATTGGAATTCCAAGTGTGGGAATGCGATTTAAGGGCACATGTTGGGTTCATGGTCTTATTGAATTTGAATTTAATGGCGCCTATGAAGAAGAATAATCATTGAAAGCAATTAAATTGAGAATGAAAAAAATCACTGAATGTGTCAAGCATTTTTGAAAATGTCCCAATAAATCCAAGATATAAGCAATAGTTATAGTGGTGCTCAGACTGTCGACAAAAGCATTTTTTCTGATTGGTGTATTCCATTATTGGGCAGTAAGTGTTCATTTTTCTGGCCTTTCTCTTCGACCGGTCGGGCGAAAAATGAACACTTACTGCCTTTTATATTTATCTTGAAGAAAAAATGCTTTTGTCTCTGTTTCGTTAATTGAGTGGTTATCACCTCGATGTTAATATTCATGAGGGTATATTATAAACCATTGATTTGAAATGGGACATAATCAAATGTGGTATACTAGGACATGATCATATGTGAATCAGACAGGTGTGAATCAGACACCAAGCAGATTTTCTGAATACTACTTGACATCAGCTTGAAACATGATAAAATGTTAATGCAATCAAAATATACATGATTGAGTTAATGGTAGTAATGTGAATGTTTTCGTAGCTCAGTAGGATAGAGCGATCGCCTCCTAAGCGATAGGCCGTGGGTTCGAATCCCGCCGAGAACACTAAAGTACTGTGGTTTTAAGGCGTAAGAAATATAGTTATTACAAGGCTTTGAAGTGTTAATAGCACTTAGAAGCCTTGTTTTTGTTTATGAGTATACTTTGAGAGGTTGATACATTCTATCGGATTAAAAATTTAATTGTTTTGTTGCAACCCATGACTTAGAGCTAACACAAACATTAATAAAACATAGAAATTATCATATTTGACAAGTTTACAATGAGTGATCTTTTTTCACGCTGCTTCAAAAATAGCAAGTCAAATCATTGCGAATATAATATATAAAGTAAACAAGAAAAGAGGTGTGAAATGGAAATAACAACGCAAATAAAAACTCTATTAATACCATCGGGTACAAAAAGAAGAAGTGGAATCAAAATGAACAAGGTTGAATTCTTTGTAGACCATGATACAGGAAATGCTAATTCGACTGCACAAAATAATGTCTCCTACTTCATTAGATCTGCAAACACCTTGTCAGCATCCGCTCATGTGTTTGTTGATGATAAAGAGGCAATCATGTGTATTCCTTGCATGGACAACCCCGAAAAAGCATGGCATGTGCTATATGACAAAGTAAAGGATAATGAATTATTTGGTGGAGATGCCAATGATATTGCTATCGGTCTAGAGTTATGTTATTTTCCAAATGATAAAAAGCGGTCACTTAAAGCATATGAAAACTATGTGCAAATCGCAGCTTATTTATCAAAATACCATAATGTAAATCCATCAAAGAGACTTGGACATTTTGAATTAGATCCAGATCGAAGAACGGATCCCAATAATGCCTTGAAGTATATAGGTAAAACGTACTTAGATATGAAAAGCGATATCTTAATAAAATACAAAGAGCTTATTAGTGAGGAGGAACCGATAGTGGATGAACCAACGAATGGTACAGAAGATGTAGCTGATTGGGCAAAAGATGCCCAAGCCTGGGTAATACAAAATCATGTAAGTGATGGAACGAATCCCAAGAATAATGTATCTCGGGAAGAGGTCTGGACAATGCTGTATAGAGCATATCAACTAGGTAAAAGCTAAGGAGGTGTTATTATGGAAGCATGTATTATTTGCACCATAATCTTCCTATTTGTACTGACTCTAGCGGTTCTGTGGTTTAAAGGAAAGAAAAAGCTAGTTAAAAAAATTATTTTAGAATTGGTCGCATTAGCTGAAGAAAAATATGGCTCAGGTACAGGTGAAATTAAATTAGCCTCAGTTTTATTAGAAATTTATCAGGAGTATCCTTGGTTGGAATACCTTGAGACATGGGTCATCAAATGGATAAACGAAGCAGTAAAGTTCATGAACAAAAGTCAATAGTTTCAAACTATTTTCACCTGTCTGTTGTTGAGACAGGTGATTTCTTAATCTACTAGTTGAGGTAGTCAATTTTCTTTTATTGAAAAGTTCTAATCAATTGTGTTATCATTAATGTAGATAAACAAATCAAAATAAAAAAGGAGATACAAAGGTGAGTATATTTAAGGTTAAAGATTTGAAGCGAATAGTTGATGTACTTGTTCAAGATGGTATAGAATTAGTTGAAATTGAACTTTTTGATAGAGATGAGATCGAAGGCGAGCTTATTGGCGCATCGATAGAATTTAATGGTTGCAGTGACGATGAAGATGGAATTGATTATGGTTGTATTGAAGAGTTTATTTAAGAATATAGTGAAGCGTAATATTGAGAATAATCAGCAAAGTAGTTCATAAAATCAATTGTAGCAGATAATGATTTACACATTATAAGATATTGGCTGGCGTAGCTCAGTAGGCAGAGCAGCTCACTCGTAATGAGCAGGTCGGGGGTTCGAATCCCCCCATCAGCTTATTTAATATCCAAAAAGGAGATAAGTGGATATGAATATCATAAATGCGAAATTTAGCCCAACCATCTTAGGAGAAGACTACATCATTAGAACTAAGCTATTAAGTGATATGAAGAAAAACAAGAATGTTATTTTCATTACTGGACCTGCTGGCTATGGTAAAACGACACTCCTAGCGCAGTATCATAAGGCTGTTGATGAAAATGTAATGTGGTACCATCTAGATAGATATGATGATGAGATAGGAACCTTTATTACATATTTTACAAAGGGTATTAGTAGGTTTTTGGAAAAAAGGGATGTAAATATACCAGGCATATCAGATGAGCTACTTATAGAAGTAGAAATAAAATCCTTGGTTGCAGAGATGTTGAACTATCTAACAATTAACTGCAAGGAAAAGCTTACTATCATTTTAGATGATTTTCATTATATTTCTAATACACAGATTCTTGAAATGGTAAACACATTTTTAAAATATATGCCTTCAAATATTTGCTTTATTTTAGCATCAAGAACAAAGCCAAACCTAGATAGTGATTACCTAATTACGAATGATCGTTTTTTGGAGATAAACATAGATAGCTTGAAGTTTACTAATGAGGAAGAGCAGGAGTATATTGACGCAGTTAAATCTACCTACAAGGTTTGCTCTATTGGGAAGGACACCATTCGTAAAAATAATGGATGGCCCTTTGGACTTAACCTTTTGCAACATGCTGTAAGAGAAAACCTTGTTGGTGACTATGAAATAAATGATTTGTATAAAAAATGTTTTGACAATATATATGAGCTTTCTGATGATAAAGAGTTTTTAATATCTACTTGCATGCTTGACGTACTTGACATAGAGGCTTGTAACTTTATAGCAATTAGAAACAATACAAATGAAATTTTAAATAGATTATCAAATAAAGGGCTTTTTATAAGCAAGACACATAATGGTGTATATAAGTATCATGATTTATTTAAGGATTATTTAATTAATAAAGTAGATGATAAAAAAACTATTTACGCGAAGATAGCGGATTATTACATTTCTAAAAAGAATTATATTGAGGCAATCGATTATTTGCTACTAAGTGAAGCATACAAAAAGGTTGAAGCAATATTAAAAAGAGATAGTTATAAATATATATCTATTACATATTATTCTAAGGTATATAATTGGGATAAAAAGATTTCTAAAAAACAGGTAAATAAATATGGAGGGTTAAGTCTTATAAAAGCGATAATAGCCCTTAAGGATTTAGATGTAGACGGGGGCACTCATTATATTTTAAATGCAAGGGAGCTATTTGTAAAAAATAATGACAAAGACGGCCAATTAAAAGCCGACATTATATGGGTAAAGGCGTTAAGAATGCAACAAAAATTTTCAGAGGCATACGAATTAGCAACTACAATATATGATAAGCTTGTCGATAGAGACCTAGATGAAAAAATAGATATCATGACCGAAAAATTACATTCAGGTGCATTTTTATGCAAGGTTCAAGAGGAATATAAGTCTTTAAAGAAAGAGGTTAAAGGCATTGATGAAAAAAACATTAAAAATCATGAGGTACAAGCTCTTGCCTTACTTGAATATGCTAGCTATTTAATTGGTGAATATAAAACTGCCATGGAAATTCAGTCTAAATATAGAAACCGAATTTCTCCATTGAATTCAATTTTATATACAATTAGAATTTATGTTGTATGGGGACAATTAGAAGAAGGAAAAGAACAGATTCAGTATGAAATTGAAAATGCCAAAAAATTTAGACTTTCTTCAAACCTTCCAGAGCTATATGCAATTTTAGCAGAGATTGAATTTCATAGGGGAAGATATAGCCTGGCAGAGAAGTATTTTAAGGAAGCCATCGATTTATTTGAAGATAACAAAAACAATCTATTTCATTTGTGTGTCTTTACTTATATTCATTTTTTAGTGTTTATTGGAAGAAAAGAGGAAGGCTTAGAATTGATTGTGAAAAGTTATAACAATATTCCGAAAGAAAGTTATTGGGGATATATGATGGCTGATATGATGCTTTCACAAACTTATTTATTATTGGGAAACTACACCAAAGCAATATCATATTCCGAAAAAGCTATGATTCCTTCTGAGGAATTTGGTACTAAGCTATATATTGCTACACTTAGTGCTGTTCTTGCTACAAGCTATTTAGCACTTGGGTATGAAGAAAAAGCATTCATTTATGCTAAAAGAAGTATGGCGTTGTCAGAAAGAGGTAACTATATTCAAGACTTTATTACAAATTATGAATTTTATAAACCACTATATGATTTTTGTTTATTAAAAAATATAAATAAAGAATTTATTGACCAAATTGTAGATAGATCTTCAAAAAATGATCCATCTTATCATGAGCTAGAAAAACCTAAGCTATATGTGCAGTTTTTTGGCGATAATATTGTAAAGTCTGTAGGAAAGTTAATAAGATGGAGAACAAGTAAGGCGAAAAACATTTTTTATTATTTGGTGTATAATGGAAAGACGGGTGTAACGAAAGATAAGCTGATAGATACATTTTTTGAAAATTATGATTTAGATAAAGCCCAAGGTAATTTGAGAACTACACTTACATATATTAGAAAAGCATTGTTAGAAGTTGGATTTAAAGATATAATATGGACTGCTAACGGTAGGTATTTTATTAATGACAAAAATATTATGACTGATTTATCAATATTTGAGGACATCATTACTAAGATAAATAGTAATCATGATTCCAGCACAGTACTATGTCAAGAGTTATGTAAAGTGTATAGAGGAAGTTTTTGTGAAGATATTGACCTCTACGATTTTACTTTGGAAAGAGAGCGGTATTCAAATATTTTTGAAAAAGCGATACTAAATACAATTTCTTATTTAGATATAAAGGGGAGCTATAAAGAAGCCATAGTTTTTATAAATATTCTACTCAAACACAAAAAGTTCCATGAGGAGTATTATCAAATGAAAGAGCAGCTCTACAAAAAACTAGGAGATTCTGCTATGGTTAAAAAGACACAAGAGGAAAGTCTTCTTACGGAGCTAATATAAAAACAACTTCAAAAATTCTATTATTAAAAAGCATACATTACAATTAAAATGTATGTTTTTTTAGTTGTGAGGATTTTTGCACAGGGTAAGTTTTTAACTATTTGTTTATTATTTGTTAACGGGGACTTGCTATCATTATAAATGAATGACAAATTCAAGTTTGATTGGAAGGTGATGGTTAAAGTAGTTAGTAGGGTACCAATTAGAGATATCATAAAAGGAGGCGTAAAGAAATGAAGTATTTTCAAAAATTTGCAAGAAAACTAATTGCTTTTGTTTTAACATTGGCAATTAGTATACCGTTATTTACGGTGGGTGTTTTAGCGGAATCGGATATAACAAATCATTGGGCGGGGAATACGATCAAGGAGTGGTTAGAGAAAGGCATAGCAAGTGGCTATGGGGATGGCACTTTTAAGCCGGAAAATAGTATTACTAGGGCGGAGTTTATGAACCTTGTTAACAATGCGTTAGGGTATACAAAAGAATCAATGATCCAATTTAAAGATGTTACAGAAGGTAAATGGTATTATAATGTTATCCAAAAAGCAGTAGCAGCAGGATATATAGCGGGTTATGTGGATGGAACAATGAAACCTAATAGCCCAATAACAAGACAAGAAGTAGCTGTTATTATTTGTAAGATTAAAAACGCTGAACAAAGTCCAGATAGTAGTAAGCATTTAACAGATGAAAATAAAATAGAAACATGGAGTAAAGGTTATATAGGTGCAGTTGTAAGAGATGGTTATATGGGGGGATATACAGATGGTAGCTTTAAGGCTACAGCTCAAATTAAACGTGGTGAAGCAATTACTGTATTAAATAACGTGATTTCTACAGTAACATATAATAAGCCAGGTACATATGGGCCAGCTACGGGAACCGAAATAATCAAGACGAATGTAATTGTAAAAGCAGATGGTGTCATACTTCAAAATATTCATATCAAAGGTAATTTGACGATTGCTGAAGAAGTTGGGAAAGGAAATGTTACGCTCAATAACGTAACTGTTGATGGAGAAACGTTCATAAGAGGTGGCGGGAAGGATAGTATCCATATTAATGGAGGTCAATATCATAAAATTACTGTTCAAAAGACCTCAAGTGGGCAAGTGCGTATTGTAGCTATTGATGTCAAAGGAACAGAAGTTATCATTTCAGAACAAGCGGCGGGAGAAACGATAATACTAGAAGGAAAGTTCGATAGTGTAAAAGTTGATGCTGATAATGTAGAAATTAAAACGCAAGGTAATACACAAATAAGTGAAATGAAAGTTGGAAAGGAAGCACAGGGATGTAAAATTAACCTGGAGGCAGGTACTAAGGTAACAAAGTTAATATTAGAAGTAACAACGGACGTGAAAGGTAACGGCACGATAACGGAGGCAATTGTATCAGAGGGTGTAAAACCCCCAAGCATAACTCCAACTATTACTACATCAGCTGGAGGAGGGTCATCACAACCATTAACACAAGTTATTTCTGGAACATTAACTGTTTCAGCAGGAGTACCGGATTTAACAGCAGCAACAATCCAATTGAAAAAGGCCAACGTTAATGTTGGAGCACCAATTCATCCAGCATTACAGCGAACTTAAATGGATACTATGAGTTTTCAACTGCATTGTTTGATGTAGTGAATGGTACCAATATCTCTGGGAAAAATCTTGAAATAGCGAGAAAAGAACCGATCATTACAACACAGACTTCAACAACTGTAACAAAAGGTACAGATGGAGTGAGTATTGCAATTGATTTAACCTCAGGGAAAGATTATCCAGCACAGGTTTTGAATTTAGGTCATACGTTTGCAGACAATGCAACGGTCACAAACCTTAACAATTGGACTGTAAATACAGGAACAACCGGATTAACCTTTTCATCCATTACCAAAAATAGCGATACGCAAGTAACGCTTAACTTTACAGGATTAACAACAAATGCAAGAGCCTTTACAGTTCAAGCAGAGGCAGCCGCAATATCGGGTAATTATTCATTTGATAGTAACGTATTGGCTTTTAGTGTAGTACAGGATGATTTGATTACCGACTCAACTGGTGGTATGCAAATCTACTATGCAAAAAATACGGATGTCCAAGATATGAGAGCTGTTGTAGTCATGGTACATGGACTTGCTGAGCATTTAGGTAGGTATAATGAGTCGGCAGAGGCGCTAAATGCGGCAGGATATGGAGTCTATAGACTTGATAACAAGGGACATGGTAAAACGGGTGTTGCAAATGGAGATCAAGGATATGTTGAAGACTTCAGCGAATACTATGAAGACATTGATTTAGTAGTTGATATAGCAAAGGCAGAAAACCCTGGCAAACCAGTCTATATGCTAGGACATAGTATGGGAGGCTTACTTACAGCAATGTACGGAGTAACCTATACAAGCAAGCTTGATGGCCAAATAATATCAGGTGGTGCAACAGGACCTTATTACTTATCCTTTGGGTTAGATGATGCAGCATTTTATACGGCAGTAGGGGGAGCAAATTCGCTTGTACCAAACAGTTTAACGAGTACAGTATGTAGGTATCCAGCAATTCAATCCTATTATTATGTTGATCCATTACGACTAACGTCGTATACAAGAAAGCTTCAATGGGAGACCTTTGGTGCAGGATCAAAATATTTAGAGGATCAAATAACGGCAGGGAATTATACATATCCAGTATTTATTATTCATGGTGGAGACGATAGAATTGTATCTAAGGCATTTTCAGAAAGCCTAAACAACAATATTGATTCAGTTGATAAGACCCTCACCATTTATCCGGGCTTATACCATGAATCACTTAATGAAAGAAATGAAAAGGTAGTAGTTACAGAAGATATTATCTTAGATCAATTACTAACAATAACCAGCTATTTTCGGATTTTAGTCGAAAAGGCTGGTTTTTTGTTTAATAATACTCGTATAAAATCAAGAGATAAGCTTTATATTATATAAGGAATATGATATCATTATTTATAATAACGATAGGATTACTATTTTAAGGAGATATAAAAAAACATGCTTCATGAATTTT
Organism: Firmicutes bacterium HGW-Firmicutes-1; assembly: GCA_002841625.1. Taxonomy (NCBI): domain Bacteria; kingdom Bacillati; phylum Bacillota; species Firmicutes bacterium HGW-Firmicutes-1. Next base: position 103,714 of record PHAG01000010.1, read on the forward strand.
CAAGAACAGAACTACTTATAGGAAAACAAGGTATAGAGAAGCTAAAGAATGCAAAGGTTGCTATATTTGGTATCGGTGGAGTAGGAACTTTTGTGGTTGAAGGCCTAGTTCGTTCAGGTGTTGGTAAATTTGTTTTAATTGATGACGATTGCATTTGTTTAACAAATATAAATAGACAACTTCATGCTACAAGAAAGACGGTAGGAAAACCTAAGGTTGAAGCTATGAAAGAAAGGATTCTAGATATTAATCCGAAAGCAGAAGTAGAAACCATTCAGAGCTTTTATATGCCAGACAATGCGGATGAAATGTTACAGGATGATTATGACTATATTGTTGATGCTATAGATACAGTAACGGCAAAGATAGATTTGATTTTACAAGCAAACAAAAGAAACATACCGATAATTAGTTGTATGGGGGCTGGGAATAAGCTTGATCCAACTAAATTTGAAGTGACAGATATTTATAAAACCTCTGTTTGTCCGCTTGCTAAGGTTATGAGAAAAGAGCTCAAACGAAGAGGCGTTAAAAAGCTAAAGGTAGTTTACTCGAAGGAAACTCCTATGAAACCCCTTGAAGAAGATGATTCAAGTTGTAGTAACAATTGTATTTGCCCCTCAGGAACAACAAGAAAATGCACTGTAAGGCGTCAAATCCCAGGTAGCATTTCTTTCGTTCCCTCAGTGGCAGGACTTATTATAAGCGGAGAAGTAATCAAAGATATGATACGATAGGAGGTAAGATCTATGAAGATATCAACAAAAGGCAGATACGCGCTTGAGGCTGTACTGGATTTAGCAGTTCACTCCCAAACGGAGGTAGAGAATTTAAATAACATTTCTGAAAGATTGAAAATATCAAAAAACTATTTAGAGCAATTATTTAGTGTACTTAGAAAAAAAGAGCTTATTAATAGCGTTCGAGGTGCCCAAGGTGGATATAGGTTAGCCAGAAGTGCAGATAAAATTACTGCGGGTGAGGTCATACGTGCAGTAGAAGGACCATTATCACCAGTTAATTGTATAGAAGAAGGTAAATGTGATGATCCGTGCAATGATTACTCTACATGTGTAACTAGATTAATGTGGCTAAGAATGATGGATGAAATCAACAAGGCCGCGGATAGTGTTACAATTAGTGACTTAGTGGACGCATATGGAAAAATGAAGAAAAAAGACATTATCGAATATTTTATTTAATTAATCAACAAGAGGTGTAGAGATATGAAAATTTCAACAAAAGGTCGATATGGACTAAGAGCAATGATTGACTTAGCAGTATATTCAAATGGAACACATGTATCACTGTTTAGCATTGCAGAAAGACAAGGTATCTCAGGAATATATTTAGAGCAGGTTTTTGCTACTCTAAGAAAAGCGGGTCTTGTAAAAAGTGTTAAGGGAGCACAAGGAGGATATTTGTTGTGCGACAGACCAGAAAACATTAAAGTTGGCCAAATAATTCGTTCGCTCGAAGGAGATTTATCTGTTATAGATGAACAAGAATCCGACAAAACGGATTACAGTTTAATATCAGCATGTGTAAAAGAAAATGTTTGGGACAAAATAGATGATAATATTAATAAACTCGTCGATGGTATCACACTTGAGGATTTGGTAATAGAACAAAACAAATTAAATGATGATTCCGGTTCTATGTTTCATATTTAATCTAATAATAAGTAGTTGACAGTGAATTTGAATAAGTGTAGTATAAGATTACATAACCGCTTAATTATATAGGATTAATAAGGTATCGCTGGCGGTGCTCAATAAATTAAAAAGAAGGGACTGATTTTCATTGGGAATGTAAAAAATCAAAGCATAGAAACAAAGGTTGTACACGGAGACAAGGGTTATGACCCACATACAGGAGCTATAAGCTATCCAATATATCAAAGCGCAACCTTTAGGCATCCAGGGCTAAATCAATCTACAGGATATGATTATTCGAGGCTTCAAAATCCAACAAGAGAAGAGCTGGAAAATACACTAGCAATCTTAGAAAATGGGAAACGAGGCTTTGCTTTTTCTAGTGGTATGGCAGCAATATCAACGGTACTTAAGCTTTTTTCGCCAGGAGCACATATCGTAGTTTCAGATGATATGTATGGAGGAACCTATAGACTATTTGAAGAAATTTATAAAGGCTATGGATTAGAATTTAGCTATGTTGATACGAGTATAATCAAGGATGTTAAAGAAGCTATTAAAGATAATACAGTAGCACTTTTTATTGAAACACCAACAAATCCATTAATGAAAGTATCCGATCTAAAAGCTCTTTCTGATTTGGCTAAGGAAAAAGGGCTATTGACTATAGTCGATAATACTTTTCTTACGCCTTATTATCAGCGACCGTTAGAGCTTGGTGCAAATATTGTTGTTCATAGTGGTACGAAATACTTAGGTGGTCATAATGATACACTAGCTGGATTTGTAATAATGAGTGATGATAAACTGATTGATAAAATTCAATTAATCCAAAAATCAGAAGGCGCAATGCTTGCACCATTTGATAGCTGGCTTATTTTAAGAGGAATTAAGACGTTAGGAGTTAGGCTTAATAAACAACAAGAAAACGCCATTAAAATTGCAAATTGGCTAAGTAACCACGAAGCAGTTGAAAAGGTTTATTATGTTGGATTACCAGAGCATTTAGGCTATGAGATCAGTAAAAAGCAAGCCTCAGGCTTTGGAGCTATGATTTCTTTTACAGTAAAAGACATTAAATTCATTCCCCAAGTTCTAGAAAGAGTACAGATTATTTTATTTGCTGAAAGCTTAGGTGGAGTAGAGAGTCTCATTACTTATCCAATTGTGCAAACGCATTCAGCTATACCTGAAGAAATGAGAAAAAGAGTAGGGGTGACAGATAAGTTACTAAGACTATCAGTTGGAATTGAGGCCGCAGAGGATCTAATCATGGATCTTGAGCAAGCTTTGAAATAAATAGAAAATATATACAAGGAGGGAACCTCATGAGGTTTGGAACTAAATTAATCCATAATAAGCATGCCATAGATAAAAATACTGGAGCGTTAAGCATACCTATTTATCAAGTATCCACCTATCATCAGGAGGATATTGACTTAAATCAAGAATATCAATACTCAAGGTCAGAAAACCCTACTAGGAAAGCATTAGAAGAAACGATTGCATTACTTGAAGGAGGCGAAAGAGGTTTTGCATTTTCTTCTGGTATGGCAGCAACATCATCAGTGCTTTCAATATTTTCAGCTAGAGACCATATCATTGTTTGTGAAGATGTATATGGTGGTACATATAGAATTGCAAATAATTTCTTCACTCGATTTGATTTTGAAATAAGCTTTGTGGATGCAACAAATGTAGATGCAATCAAACAAGCCATAAAATCAAATACGAAAGGAATTTATTTGGAATCCCCATCAAACCCAACGTTAAAGATTACTGATATTAAAGCGATTAGCGCGATTGCGAATGAAAACAACATCATAGTCATGGTAGACAACACATTTATGTCACCCTACCTTCAGAGACCTTTAGAGCTTGGTGCACATATCGTTATTCATAGCGCTACAAAATTTATCGGTGGACACAGTGATGTGATCGCTGGCTTAGTTGTTGCAAAGGAACCTGATTTATGTAACAGGATTTATGCAGTTCAAAATGGATTTGGTGCTATCTTGGGCCCACAAGATTCCTGGCTATTATTAAGAGGTCTTAAAACCTTGAAGGTTAGAATGGACTATCAGCAAAATAACGCCAGACTACTTGCGCAATGGCTCAGTCTTCAACCCGAAGTCAAAACTGTATATTACCCAGAGCTACATTCACATCCCGGATCCCAAATTCATATGTCACAGTCTGATGGACCAGGTGCCGTCCTATCCTTCGAAACCCATGATGAAGACCTTGCTCGACACTTTATGAAAAACGTAACCACTGCTGCAGTAGCAGTCAGCCTTGGTGGCGTCGAAACAATCGTATCCTACCCCGCTAAAATGTCTCACGCTTCCATGCCAAAACCCGAACGTGAAAAACGAGGCATATCCGACGCCCTAATACGAATCTCACTAGGACTTGAAGATATCGAAGACATCCTTGAGGACTTTAAAAACGCACTAAAAAAATAAGCAACCCCATGTACATACTTCTCAAAAAGAAGATTTAACTTTCAAATATAAAAATCAAATATCCCCTTATAGTATCTACATTGATTAAGCATTTCATTTTCAATGTTTTTACCCTAAGGGGATTACTTTATCTTCATTTCGATATTTTCTTTTTCTTTCAAAACTCCCACAAGTACGGCGCCCGATTGACCTTATTTCTTGGTTCCTAAAAATTTTACAATACAGACCTCTTTGTCGACAACCTACAAACGCTTCTAATCAATCCTACCGCATCGGCTCCCTAGTACAATAAGCAATACCTAAAGTCCCAGGACCAACATGTGTCCCAATAACAGCCCCTATCGAAATAATCTCAGGAGCACTACCTATCAACTCCGCAACATCCTTCGAAAATTCATTGGCCTCATTTGGACAATGAATATGATGTACAATCACATTCCCGTACCCATATTCCTTAATATCGTCACTAAATACTTGAAGCATATAATCCAATGCCTTCTTTTGAGTTCTTATCTTAGCCAATGTAGTTGTAAAGCCTTCCTTTACGGTTAAAACTGGTTTGATTTTTAAAATATCAGCTAGAAGTGAGCTTGCATTGCCGATCCTTCCGCCTTTTTTTAAAAACTCTAAAGTACTAGGAGCAAATATAAAACGTGTACAGTTCATAGTCTTACGAGCTATTTGTAGCACATCATTCATAGGTTGGTCATCTATAGCTGCTTTAGCTGCAGCAATTGCAACAAATCCCATTTCCATACAATTTGTTCTTGAATCAATTAGCTCTATGATCGCATCTGGAAATTCTTCTAAAATCATACCCTTAACTAATTGGGATGTGGAAAATGTTCCGCTCATTTCAGAAGATAAAAAGATTCCAACAACAGAATTGCCGTTCATAATATGCTTTTTAAAGGTATTGTACATATCTTCAGTAGATGGCTGAGAAGAGGTTGGTAGCTTATCTAATTTAGATAGCTTTCCATAAAACATTGATAAATCCAATTCGGTTTCAAGGTAACTTGTCTCTTCAAAAACAACGCTTAAGGATACAAGAGAAATGTCAAGTGCCTTTAAGGTGTTTTGAGGTATGTAAGAGGTACTGTCAGTAACAATTTTTATAGCCATATTAGTCTCCGTTTGATTTTTACTTATTGTTTTGTTTTATAATGTATAAATAATTAGAAAATCGTTCGTAGTATATAATCAATGTAACGCGCTGACAAGCGTGTTGTTCTTAATAAGGAAAGTTCTGCATAAGTAATTGGAAAAGCGGCAGGAAGACGAGAATTTTAACTCGGCGTATAAATAACAAAGTTCTTTAACGCTGCGCAGCCGATTTTCTTGTCTACTAGGAAAGTTCTGCATAAGCAATTGGAAAAGCGGCAGGAAGGTAACGAGAATTTTAACGCTGCGCAGCCGATTTTCTTGTCTTTATCATTATTAATTAGTATATCAGAAAATAAAATATTTTAATATGTTTTTTTATTAATACTCATTCAGTTGAAAAACTACGATACAAGTGATATTATTAAAAAAAGATTTGTTACATTAGGAGGTAAGGCTAAATGAGTCAATATAGTTCTTTATTAGACGAACTTATAGAACAAGAAAAGGAATTGCAATTCAAAAAATTTAACAGTGAGACAGCATTCACTCTTGGGATATTATTAGTAGAAAAAGCCAAAGAAGGCAATAAAAATGTTGCAATAGATATTACATTCAATGGGCATCAATTATTTCATTATGCCTTCGAAGGTACTTCGCCTGATAATGGGGAGTGGATTAAAAGAAAATCTAGAGTAGTAAATCGATTTCATACTAGCTCATATAGAATGGGTATTAAGTTGAAAATTGACAATGTATCTATAGAAGACAAATACTTTGTTAATCCGATGGAATATGCACCTCATGGAGGAAGCTTTCCAATCATTATTAAAGAAGTAGGATATGTGGGTACAATCACCGTATCAGGCCTACCACAAGAAGAAGATCACCAAATGGTAGTCGAAGCGATTAGAGAATATCTCGAAAATTTAGAAAGCTAGAGGGAAAAAACATGTTTAGACCATGTATTGATTTGCATAATGGACAAGTGAAACAAATTGTTGGAGGCACCTTAACAGATTCAGGTCAAGGTATGATCGAGAACTTCGTTTCTGAAAAGGATTCTACTTATTATGCCAATCTCTTTAAAGCCGATGGGCTAAAAGGCGGACACGTAATTATGCTTGGGAGTGGCAATGAAAAAGCTGCAACTGAGGCACTTCAAGCATATCCAAATGGACTGCAAGTTGGAGGTGGAATAAATCCCGAAAATGCTAGCATTTATTTGGAGAAGGGTGCAAGTCATGTTATAGTCACTTCCTATGTATTCAACAATGGACAAATAGTGTTTGAACATTTAGAAAAAATGGTCAAAGCCATTTCTAAAGAAAAATTGGTACTTGATCTAAGTTGCAGACAAAAATCAGGAAAATATTATGTTGTAACTGACCGATGGCAGAAATTCACTGAGTATGAGGTCAATCAAGAGCATTTAAGGCTGCTAGAAAGCTATTGCGATGAGTTCCTTATACATGGAGTAGATGTAGAAGGCAAACAACAAGGAATTGCCCTTCAATTGGTTGAAGATATTTCTAAGTGGATTCAAATCCCGGTTACATATGCGGGAGGTATTCGATCCTTTGAAGATATAAAAACAATCAATCGAATTGGACAAGGCAGAGTACATTATACCATTGGTAGTGCGCTTGATATATTTGGTGGGCAAATGAGCTATAGAGAGGTCGTTAATAATCAAGAAAATTAAGGGGATAGGTATGAACATTATTCTTATTGGTATGCCAGGAGCTGGTAAAAGTACAGTAGGTGTAGTGCTTGCTAAAGCATTGGGATTTCAATTCATTGATACGGATCTGATTATTCAAGAACGAGAGCAAGAACTACTACATATGATTATCCAAGAAAAAGGCATGGAAGCATTCCTAGCTTTGGAGGAGAAGGCAATTCTGACCCTTACAGGTGATAATAAGGTTATTGCTACAGGAGGGAGCGTTATTTATAAAGAAGCAGGTATGAACCACTTGAAAAAACTTGGTATAGTGGTGTATTTGAATACTCATTATAAAATTCTAGAAAAACGCATTCGTAATATGGAAACCAGAGGGATTGCTATGGGTAAAAATAACACGCTCAAAGACATATATTGGGAAAGAAAAGCACTATACGAAAGATATGCAGACCTTACAGTTACATGTAAAGGAAAAACAGTTGAAAAAATTGTTAAATTAATCAAAAAACAACTACAGTAATAGAATAAAATATTTACAAAGTGAACGAAAATTTGCATCAAACAGACAAAAATAACCCAAAAAATTCTAACAATTACAAATATTTAACAACAAAAACACACAAATGAAATAAAAAAGACACAATTTGGACACGATACCGTGTTATTATAATAAAGTAATAACTATCCCCCCCTTTTATTATATAATCTAATAGGCAAAATCCTACCTTTACATAGCTAGATCTTAGGTAGGTCTTTTTTTGCCCAAAAATGATATAGTTTACCAGAAATAGTCGCTTTGACTACGAATGTCATCTATGGTAAAATAAAAACAGAATATGGCAAATTACCACGTACGAAATGGAGCAGACCTAAATGAGACATCGGAACGTAAAAGACGCATACCAAAGACTGGAATTGCATCCTATAGTTATTCAAGACCCAATAGAATATAAAGGTAGTTGGAATAAAAGATTTAACAATGAAAACCCAATATATATTGAAATCGGTATGGGCAAAGGACAGTTTATTATTGAACATGCTATCAGGAATCCCAATATCAACTTTATCGGATTCGAAAAGTTCTCGGCAGTGCTTGCAAAAGCATTAGAAAAGGTTGACCAACATCAAGGATTAAATAATCTTTTGGTTATTAGAGAAGATGCTGATCGAATAACCAAATTTTTTGAAGAAGGTGAGTTAGACCGACTATACTTAAACTTCTCAGATCCGTGGCCGAAAGAAAGACATGAAAAGAGAAGACTCACCTACATAAGCTTTTTAGAAAAGTATTCATTTATTTTAAAAAAAGAAAGTAGCATTATTTTCAAAACAGATAATAGTAAGCTTTTTGAATTTAGCGTAGCGCAAATGAAGAAATTTGGATATGATGTAAAAGAAGTAATTTATGATCTTCAATCTAGCCACTATGCACAAGATAATATTATGACGGAATACGAAACAAAGTTTGTTTCGCAAGGTTTGAAAATCTATTTAACACATGCGATAGTATAAATTAATGAGAGTATAGGAGTAGGTATGAAATATAAAGTCATTAAAGACAAGAAAAATGGGGAAACTCGAATTGACTATTTCAAGGTAGCAAATAAAAACACTTTTCGATGGGATGCTTTGAAGAAACTGATGTGTGAAAAAGAGATGATGATTAGAATAGATACTAATTTAGTGAACTCTGAAGCAAAGGATATCGATATCTCAAAATCATTTGAAGAGTACTTTGAGATGCATAACATTCCATATCAAGTATTACCAACAGAAAAAAACAAGTTTAAAAAAATATTAGGCATTAATCTCAAAATGACTCGAGAAAATGCCTATATAATTCTATTTCATATAAAAGAAGAAGATATGACAAACGATTTCTTTAAGCAATACTTAGAAAATTGTGATCTAGATATTGGTATCACGCCTAAAAGATCCTTCGAAGAAATCTACAAAGAGTTACAAAAGGGTTACTTTACTTCTTTTTTTGGTTGTGAATATTTTGAAGAAGCTATTTATGATTCGAATTATATTGGAAGCATGAGAATTTCACCAGGTATAGAGGTTGATGTATAATTTATTCTCACGCCAATGCCTTTGTAAGGATTGGAAATAATAGTTCAAATATAACAACAAAACCAACAAATAACGATACACTAATAATAAAGGCAGGCGTGACAATTTTTTCATTGACCACCTGAAGGCCATTGTCATTTGATAAGTTTAAAACCTCGGAAGTAGTAAGTCGATCCTTAAGAATATTTTCTTTTTTATTATACTTCATTAAACCGTATATGATTAATATTGCAATCGGAGTAATCACTATGCAGGCTATCCCCATAAAGATACTCGCTTGAATTAAAGAGGCAGTTGGATTTAAAGTAGCTTGTTCTATTTGTTTCGCATAGTCAGGATTTATTTTAGTTAAGTACTCCTGTAAAAACAAACTCCCCTTAGCCAATATGAGACTAGTTGCATTAATTGTAAAATGCATAATCATTGATGATAAAATGGAACCTGTTAAATGAACTACAAAGCACATAATGACGCCCATAACAAAAGCATATAGAAATTGATTTACATTCATATGGAACATACCAAAAAAGAAACCACTAATCAGACAGGTTGTTAAAACTGGTTTGCTACGATAATTGCTCGTTATGATACCTCTCATTGCAAGTTCTTCTATAAATGCAGGTGTAGCAGCCATAAGTAGAAGAGAAAACCACAGAGGCTTTTCAGCTATTTCAAGGACAGCATCAGAAATTTGATTTTCTACAAAAAATTGTGATATAACATTTATTAAGGATAGCAGAGGAATAATAGCCCCAGCCAATAAAAAACTGAACAAAGCATTGAGTGGTTTAAGCTTCCTAAATAATAGAGTCTCTTTTATTGGAGACTTCGTAATGATAAAATAAAAAATAATTGGAATAAAAACAATACCCCACTGAGAAATGATTATTTGAAGTGATATGCCCATTTCACCTGTTATGGCAACAAGTATACCTAGTAATATACTACCAAGTAAAAAGGTTGTTATTGTTACAAGAAAGTATCTGTTTCCCCGTTTGATTGAGTACAAAATATTTAACCTCCTAAAGTCATTGATGTCGTAATATACATCTTATCACATCGGAAAAAAAAGAAAAAGAGATAAAACATTATTTTGACAAAAGATTAAATCTCAATAAGGAGCGCTTATGATGAATAATTTAAAAAAATCACTTGTTTGCATTTGTCTAATTGTATTTCTTGGATTTAGCACAGTAGTAAATGGTGCGGAAGAAGAAAATGTCCCACTTGCCGATTATTTATATGATATGGGATTGTTTAAAGGTACAGGGCAAGGATATGATTTAGATGAAATAACAACTAGAGCCCATGGAGCAGTCATGGTTGTTAGATTGCTTGGGAAAGAACAGGAAGCTTTGTCAATGAAATACGCACATCCTTTTTTAGATGTGCCACCCTGGGCTAGTCCATATATTGGATATATGTGGAAGAATAATATTACAAAAGGAATAGACGAAACTACATATGGTGCCGACAAGCTCATTAATGCATCAGAATATATGACGTTTTTAATTAGAGTCCTCGGCTACGATGACTCACAGGGTGATTTTTCATGGGATAAAAGTCTTCAAAAAGCTAGTTCTCTTGGGATTATTACTTCTAATGAGTATTCGTCCTTTCAAAAGAAAATATCTTTTCTAAGAGATGACATGGTATTTATTTCATATGCAGTATTAGAGACAGATTTAAAGAATGGTATGGGTATTTCGCTATTAAGAAAGTTGATGGATGAAGGCGCAGTACCGCAAACAGCCATGCTTGATTACAAATATGCGCCGTACCTTTTGGAGGAAAGAAACTTTAAACCCAAAGACAACGAAGAGCTTCAACAGGCAGTAATAGAAAGTATACTTGCATTTGATGAACAGGTTATTTTAGATATAAGTGAAAGTTCAATATCTCCGGAAAGAATTCAAGAGAATATCGACCAAGCAATTGATTCCTTGATTGATCTGCCAGGTTATTTTGGAAATGTTGATTCTTGGAATGGGACAATAGGGAGCAATCAAATTATATTATATTTTGACTACAAGATTTCTAAAAGTCGTTTTAATCAATCTGTTCATGTTGCTAAAAGTGTAGCTAGTCAAATTATTACCAACGATATGACGGACTATGAAAGAGAGCTAGCTATTCATGATTACATTGTTGATGGCACGAAATACTATTTAGGTGATAATTTAGAAATATATACAATGTATGGTGTTTTGGTTGATAAAAAGGCTGTATGCCAAGGGTATGCTGAAGCATTTCTTTATCTTAGTACTTTAGCAGGATTGGATTCAGAGATGGTTATTGGAGATGGGTTATCAAATGGTACCTCCATTCCGCATGCATGGAATACGGTAGAGATAGAAGGTGAATGGTACCAAGTAGACACAACTTGGGATGATCCAGTGTCCCCAGATGGAAAGAATATTAAGACATATGAGTACTTTAATATTACCAATCAAGAAATGGCCCTTGATCATGTTTGGGATACCCTTGATTATAGGATTGGAACCGGAACCAAATACAATTACTATGTTTTCAATAACAAAATTGTTAACGGACAGGAAGGTTTAAAACTTGCCTTACAAGAAGGTTTTAATAATAGAAAAGAAAATATGGATTTTAAAGTTATTGGAGAAAAGATAAGTGCAAATCAATTTTCAAATATACTAAATGGATACAATGTTAGTTGTTCCTATAGGATAGATGAGGATAAAGGAATTGTAGAAATATCGAAAATATCTTATTAATACCTTTAGGTTAGTTGCATCAATCGATAGAAAAATGGTATACTAATAATTACTAGTAATGATAGTAATCAAAAAAGACTTGATAGTACTTGACTATATTGATAAAACGTAATATAATAATATTAAGATATTGACTGATAAGGAGGAATGGATATGGCATTAGCATTTACAGATATTAATTTCGAAAATGAGGTTTTAAATTCAACAGTTCCAGTTTTAGTCGATTTTTATGCCGACTGGTGTGGACCTTGCAAGATGATGGCTCCAGTAATAGAGGAACTTTCAACTCAATATGAAGGTAAGGCAAAGATTGGTAAGCTTGATGTGGATCAAAATGGTGCAACAGCACAAAAATATAAAGTTATGAGTATACCAACAATTTTACTCATTAAGGATGGTCAAGTTGTAGAAACAGTAGTTGGAGCAGTACCAAAACAACAACTTGAAGCTAAGATAAAAGCAGTACTGTAAAAATGATAGAGATATTTATGAAAACACCTCATTATGAGGTGTTTTTTTAATTTAGGAGTAATCGGTAAACCGACAGATAGGTAGCAAAGGTTGTCTATTAGCAAAGCCAACACGATTTATAAAGTCAAATTTCTTGTTTTTAGTTGAAAAAAACTTCACATGCTATATAATAGTAGTTATAAGTTTAACAAAAAGCCGTAGGAGATCTTAGATGAAACAGTCGATTATCGTACTTTTTGAAGAATTAATGCAATTAGAGGAAAATTTTTCAACCCTGTACAAAAACATTTCTATTTTGGAAGGGAAGTTTGACATGTCCATTAAAAATGTTTCTAGTGTTTTGAGCAGAGAGGAATTAAGACATGTTGAAATCTATCAAAAACTTATCGAGGATTTAAAAAGTAAAGAACCGATTCTAATAGACGTTACATTAATAAATGATGCAAGAGGCTATCTTTTGATGTTCAAGCAAAATTTAAATTATACTATGCTCAAATCAGCCAATGAAATTCTTGTATTTGCACTTGATCTTGAAAATAAGAATGGGTTTATTTTAAAACAAATATTAGAATTATTATTAAAAGATGAAAATGAAAATAGTAAACAATTGATTGCTATATTCGAAGAACTCATTATAGAAGAACAAAAACATGCATTGAACTTACAGAAAGTAATTAAATACTAGTTAGTGGATGGAGCTAAAGGAGAAATTATGATTAAAAAAGCAATTATTCCAGCAGCAGGTCTTGGAACGAGATTTTTACCTGCAACAAAAGCGCAACCAAAGGAAATGCTACCAATAGTGGACAAGCCAACGATACAATATATTGTTGAAGAGGCTATAAACTCCGGTATAGAAGATATCATAATTGTTACAGGTAGAAATAAGCGCTCGATAGAGGATCATTTTGATAGATCTGTTGAATTAGAAATGATGCTAGAGCAAAAAGGGCAAAACGAACTTTTGGAAATTGCAAAATCAGTATCTAATCTTGCTAATATTCATTATATTAGACAAAAAGAACCAAGAGGTCTAGGGCATGCAGTCTTAGTAGCTAAAAACTTTATTGGGAATGAACCCTTTGCAGTACTTCTCGGAGATGATATTGTAATATCTAAAAAGCCTTGTTTACAACAAATGATAGAAGTATATAACGAGTATAAAACAAGCATCTTAGGAGTCCAACAAGTTGCTTACGAAAATGTTAATAAATATGGTATTGTTAAATGTAAGAACATTGAAGGCAGAGTTTATAAGGTTCAAGATATGGTTGAAAAACCTAAGGCAGAAGATGCACCTTCAAACATAGCGATCTTAGGAAGATATATTATTACACCACGTATTTTTAAATATCTTGAAACGCAAGGTGAAGGTGCCGGTGGTGAGATTCAATTAACAGACGCATTAAGAAGGCTAGCTGAAGATGAAGCTATGTATGCCTACGATTTTCTCGGCAAAAGATATGATGTAGGAAACGTTCAAGGTTATCTTGAAGCATCTGTTGAATTTGCACTTAGAAGAGATGATCTTAAAGTTGACTTTTTAGAGTATCTAAAAAGAGTAGTTGCAGATACAGAGCAGTTTACATATTTCGATTAAAGGTAAAGACAGAGCCAAAGCTCTGTCTTTAGTGTTTAGTTGTATTCATTTTCTTGTTATATCTATTATCAAGATAGCCTTCTATTAGCGTTTTAATAATGCTGAAGAAGGGTGCCCCAAAGAGCATGCCGATAAAACCAAATATATTTCCAAATAATAGGATAGAAAATATGATCCAAAAAGGTGATAAGCCTATGGAACCCCCTAATATTTTAGGCCCTAAGATGTTTCCATCAAATTGCTGTAGCAAAAAGATAATAACAAGAAACCAGACTGCCTTTACAGGATTAACGATTAATAGAAATGCAAATCCGATACCTCCTCCGATAAATGGTCCAAAATAAGGGATTAAATTAGTAAGAGTAATCAGAGAGCTAATCAATATAGCAAAGGGCATTTTTACAATTAATAGAATGATAAAGCATAAGATTCCAATGATAAGAGCGTCTAATAGAGTACCTATAAAAAAGCGAGAGAAGACTGTATGGGAATATGCAAGTACTCCTAGAATTGAGCAAGCGGTTTTTTGGGGGAATATTGATACGATGGCTTTTTTTGATTTTTCTGTGCTGGATTCCTTGCTGTTTAATAAATAGATGGAGATTATGATTGCAATGAAGACATTTAAGAGACCAAATGCAAAGTTCTTCGTTATTCTAATCAAATTTGGAACAAGCTCGGTGACCATTGTTGACAGTTGATCTACATTATTTGGTAGCTGTTCACTTAAAAAGGTATCCACATTGTTGGGATCAAAATAATAGATAGAGCCATTGATATTAAAGGTAAGACTGTCAAAATAGGCGATCAATCTAGAAATATAATCTGGAAATTCATTTATAAGCTGGAGTAAGCTACCAATGAGCTGTGGTAGGATAAAAGTAAGCATTAATACAATAAGAGCGAAAACTGTAATGTAGGAAAGAAAGATTGATAGCAAACGAGTGATCGTTTTCGATTTAAGAGGTTTGATAAGAGGCAATACGCGCTTTTCAAGTGCACTCACAATAAAGTTCATGAAGTATGCAATTAACATGCCGAGTAAAAATGGAAAGAACACGGACTTAACATTTGAGAAGAAGGTTTTTGTATCTGACCAGCTATCTGTAAGCTTATAGATGATGAGACATATAATGAAAACAATAACAGCATATATGCTGATCGTGGTGTATTTTTTATTCCAATCTATTCTCATATATATACGGGCCTCCAAAGTAATTTAGGTTTATTTGCTTATTAGAGTATAATACCCAAATTCAGGCAGGTTATTTTGATAATATATAAAGACTTTTATTGAAATAGAAAATTTCACTTGATTTATTGAGTTATACGTATTATAATTTATTTTGCTGTTACATAATATGCGCTACTAGCTCAGTTGGTTAGAGCACCTGACTCTTAATCAGGGTGTCCCCGGTTCGAACCCGGGGTGGCGTACTAGAAAAAACCCAGTAAAATAGAGGGTTGTAGGTGAAAAAAAGAGAGGGCGATTGCTCTCTCTTTTGCGTTGCGTTCACATATCGTGCACACAATATATTTAATTAAAAATTTAAGCGTTCTAGAGCTTCTCTTTTTTTGTCTAAGTCGATATGTGAATAGGTTGTATATGTCAAGCGAAAAGTCGGCCATCCGCTCATTGAATTCTAGTCCACTTTTATTAAAAAATTTAGCCCTTTCGAGCTAGTGTTTCTCTAAGCCGATATGATTCGCCTTGCATATTTACGATATGAGCCTTATGCGTAAGTCGATCTACCATAGCTCTAGTGATTACTGGATCACCAAATATCTCATCCCATCTGTCAAAAGCTAGGTTGGTTGTGATAATAATAGATTTTCTTGAAGCTCTAAGTGACAGGTTGGTAAATAATAATCCGGATCCCTGTTTATCAAAAGAGATGTATCCGAGTTCGTCTGCAATTACAAGGTCATACTTTTCGAAGCGTCTCTCAAAGTATGTTAGCGTTTTTTGACTTTTACACTCTTTGAGTTGTGTTATGAGTAATGGTATTGTTGTATAAAGAACTTTATATCCTTGGATACATGCTTTGATACCAAGCCCTATACTAATATGTGTTTTTCCCGTGCCAGGATTACCAGATAAGATAATATTCTGTCCCTTTTCTATAAAATCCAGTGTGTTAAATAAGGGCAACTTATCCTGAACACCTTCTGGTAAATAAGGAATCTCTAAGTCATCTAGATATTTCTTATACGGAAATTTTGCAATACGTATGCGACAGTCAACCGCTCGTTGATCTTTCATGTCGATTTCTTTTTCTAGTATCTTATGTAGGAAATCTTCATAATCCTTGGCATCATTCATGGTATCTTCAAAGGTATCCTGTATGCCTTTAAGCTTTAAAATGCGGCAATATTCTTTGATTTCTTCATTCAGTTTTACGTTCATTATACAGCCTCCTTATGTTTAACGATTGTACTAATTCCACCTAATTGGTTGTACTGATATAATGTCTGCTTGGATTTTAAAGACAGTTCATCAGTATAGAAGCTTACATGACCAGCTTCCTGTTCTTTGGTATGATCACAGATGGAGCTAACTTTATCCGAGCTCATATCAAGAGGTGAAATTTGTTCCAACCGTTTTAAGGCTGCATCAACTGCATCGACACCTTTTTCATAGATTATTTCTAAGACCTCTAGAAATATCTTGGCATCTTTGTTATAATAACATTCGTAGATGTTCTTAATCTTGGTGTCCGCTTGTAGCATTGCTGTGCTATTTGTTAGGACACCTGGTTTTTTATAGAGAGTTTTTAAGTAGTGCTTTAAATCTATTGTCCATGTGTGGAGTTTATAGCTTCTATCATGAGTAGCCATAATAGCTTTATCATGATATAAATGAATTTTGTTAGTATATATTTTTGCAAGAAGCATTTGTCCTACTAGATTAGAGGTGGTTGGCGTTGAAAGCGATGACTCAACGGAAGAAGATGAGTACGTTATTCAATTTGAGAAGCCGTTTATGTTTGAAGGTAATACATATGCAGAAATTGATTTATCAGGTATAGAAGAATTAACGACTTCGCAGTTAAAAACAGCTGAAAAAATCTATACTAAAAAAGGAAAGGTATCTGCTGCACCTGAAATGAGTACAGCATATGCTTGTATCGTTGCTCATATGGTTTCGAGCAGACCTATTGAATTTTTTGATAGACTACCAGCTAAAGAGGGTATGAAAATAAAAAACTTGTTAATCGGCTATTTATACAACTAGGTTTAAGGCAAGGTGATGGAGAGATACTGCAAAAAGTAGCCATCAACCTTGCCTTAAATACTTTTACTAGCATTGAATTCTATCTGAATCTTTCAATAGGAGAATTTGTAAGGGTAGCCGAAGAGATCAGTGAGGTGAGTAAAAAGCATGGCTAAGAAAACAACATACGAAACCATTCTTGCCATTGGTGGTAAAGTTCAATCATCAATGGGAAAAGCTTTTTCTCAAGCTCAAAAAAACATTGCTGGACTTGAAAAACAAACGAAAGCAGCAAACGCAACGAATAAGGGATTTGCTGTTGGATTAAAAACTATTATCGGTGGAGCAATGACCTATAAAGCGTTTAGTTCTGCAAAGAGTTATTTGGATGAATCAGTTGAAGCTGCTAAGGTACAGATAGAAGTTGAGACAAAGCTAGCAACAGTATTAAAACAAAGAACTAATGCAACAGAAACTCAGATATAATCGATAATAAACTTAGCAAGTGCACAAGAGCAATTAGGTGTTATTGAAGGAGATGTACAGATTGCTGGAGCTCAGCAATTATCGACATTTGTAAACCAGACATCGTCAGTGGAAACTTTGATTCCAGCAATGAATAATTTAATTGCACAGCAGAAAGGACTTTCTGCTACTACAGGTGATGCAGTTAATATTGGGAATTTAATGGGTAAAGTATTAAATGGACAAACGGGGTCTCTGACAAGAGTTGGAATCTCGTTTTCTGCTGCTCAAGAGAAAGTACTTAAGTATGGTAATGAACAAGAAAGGCTGCTATGTTGGCACAAGTAATTAATGAAAATGTTGGTCAGATGAATAAAGCCCTTGCAGAAACTGATCAAGGTAAAATAAAACAAGCAAATAATGTGCTTGGTGAGATGCAAGAAACTATTGGGAGAAAAATACTCCCCATACAAGCTAAATTTTATGGGTGGTTTGCTGGTAAAATACCTAAGATTCAAAACTTTATATCAGGCCTTATTGATAAGACCTCAAAAGGTATTAGCTTTATAAGTAATTCATTATCTAAGCTGAAACCATATGTAACTTCTGCAGTTACTAAATTTGGGCTTTTCAAACCAACAATTGACAATATAATCCAGAAAATAATATGGTTTAAGGGTGTTGCAGTTGATTCTTTTAATAAGATAAAAGGGGTAATCACAGAGAATATTCCAATCTTAGCTAGTATTAAAGACAGGATTGTAGAGGTAGCAACTAATATTCAGGAAAAGCTTAACGGAGCATTTTCAACAGCGCAGCCTATAATAGAATGGATGTTTAGTAATGCACTTCCTCAGGTCGTATCAGCGTTATTTTTAGTAGCTGATAAAGCAACACTCGTCTATGATGTTATTGTTAATAACTGGGCAGTCATTGAACCAATAGTTTACGGTATAATTGGCGCATTTGTGGCTTTTAAAGTGATTACTGGAATCATGACAGCCTATTCTATTATTATGGGGATAGCATCTGGCGTTACTACAGCATTTGGAGCAGCAGTTGCTTTCGTAACTTCTCCAATTGGGGTTGTTGTAATAGCAATTGGTGCATTGATTGCGATAGGTATGCTCCTTTATAAGAATTGGGACAAAGTTAAAGCATTTATGATAAGGATTGTAACAGGTATCAAAGATGGAATTGTAAATGCCTTTAATAACGTGGTTGCATTCTTTAAAGAATGGGGTCCAAAAGTTCTTATTGCTCTTACAGGACCATTTGGAATTGCAGTTTCATTAATAGTTCAAAACTGGGATACAATAAAGGTCTTTTTTAGTAATGTATGGATAGCGATTCAGGAGATATTTGCAAATGTAGGAACATGGTTTTCAGAAAAGTTTACAGCTGCAGTTGAAGGAATAAAAACTGTATTTTCAGGAATCGGAGAATTCTTTGGTGGTATTTTTGATACAGTTATAGGAACATTTAAAGGCAATATTAATATGATTATTGGTCTTATTAACTTTATGATTGATAAGATCAATGGAATTAGTATTGAGGTACCAGAATGGGTGCCAGAAATAGGTGGAAAGACAATCGGGTTAAGTATTTCTAATATACCACAGCTTGCAAATGGTGCGTATGTTAAGCATACACCAGGAGGAGTTCTTGCAAATATTGGTGAGGGTAATCATGACGAAGCAGTTATTCCACTCGGCAGCAGGCTTGAAAAAATATTTGGCAAGTTAGTAGGCAATAAAACATCAAACGAGAGCGTGTCTTTTACTTATTCACCTAAAATCATTATTCAAGGTAATGCTGATGAAAGTGTAGTTAGAAAAGCAATAGAAGATGATCAAAGGGCTTTTGAAAAAAGAATGAACACATGGTTATCAAACAACAAAAGATTGAAATTTTCATAAGTAGGTGGATACTTTGGCTACATATATTACAGTTTTAGGCGATACATGGGATAAAATATCCTATAATCAATATGGAACAAGTAAATTCATAAAAGAGTTAATGGAAGCCAACTACAGGAAAAATTCATTTTCAAACGGGAGAAGCAGAAGGAGATCTTTTACCTCATGTTTATCCAGTAGGTACATTATTATGGACAGAAATTCCATTCGGAACAATGGCAACAAAAAAACTGATTTCTATTGATCCGATTAGCAAATTTCCAGTGTTTGAAGATTTGCCAATCGTTCAAACAGAATCGGAAAGAATTGAAGAACTTGAAAACCAACTATTAATGCAAGCTGACGAAATGATTGGGGGTATTTTATAATGGTAAACATGACAATTGTAAAAATTATTGCAAACAGAATTTTAACTGATGGAATTAACCCTAAAACAGGTAATGTATATGTTATTGAAGACATAACAAACCAAGATTACCGGGTTGCGGTTGAGAATTATATCCTTGAAAATACAGCAGGGGTATAACTACATATGGAACATATTACGCACTAAATAATTAATTACCAGGGGGCTGCTAAGGCTCTCTTTTTAATGGGGAAAGGAGATGAAACATGAATGAGTTGTCAAGCGAATTTTGGATACAAATGGTTATTTACGGTGCAACATTTGGAACCGTTTTTGGCGCATTTAAAAACAGGCTTAAAGAACTTGAAAAGAAAATGGACAAGCATAACAATATTGTAGAACGACTGACAATTTGTGAGCAGTCAACCAAGTCAGCGCATCACAGAATAGATGAACACAAAGATGATGATGCAAACTTAAATAGGAGATGATGATACAATGTTAACAAATATTAAATTAGTGGAATTTGCAAAAAAGGCTTTGAGTGAAAATTGGGGATATTGTTTAGGTAGTTTTGGCAACATTTTAACTCCTGTATTTCTTAAACAGAAGATGAAACAAGGATATGGTGTTGGTGAGTATAATACTAAGCACAAGTCATATCTTGATAAATTTATAAACAAAAGAGTTTCTGACTGTTATGGATTGGTAAAGGCTTTTGTTTGGTGGAATGATGGTAATGTAAGATATGTTGCTACTCAAGATAGAAATCAAGAGGGAGCCTATAATACTGCAAAAGAAAAAGGACCTATTTCATCTATACCTGAAATACCGGGACTAGTTTTATGGATGAAAGGTCATGCAGGTATTTATATCGGGGGAGGTGAATTTATTGAATGTGCCGGAGCGCCTACTGGTATGTTCAAAGGTAAGATACAAAACGGTAAGATAGTAAGTGGTAGTAAATTTACGCATTGGTTCAAAGATACGTACATTACATATGTTAGTGACCCAAAGACAGTAACTACCCTCGCAACTCCATCAAATGATAAAATTAAAATTGAGTTAAATGGAAAGAAAAAAGAAATTATTGGTTATTC
Organism: Firmicutes bacterium HGW-Firmicutes-1; assembly: GCA_002841625.1. Taxonomy (NCBI): domain Bacteria; kingdom Bacillati; phylum Bacillota; species Firmicutes bacterium HGW-Firmicutes-1. The sequence goes on from PHAG01000010.1 coordinate 124,557, forward strand.
AAAAGAAAATGTTACTTATATTAAGCTCAATAATCAAGATGTACCATTAAGAGCTTTTTCTGAGGCATTAGGTTTGAAAGTTGAATGGGATAATGTGACTAAAACGGTGGTGCTTAAATGCTAAAGAAGAAAAGAGAAGGTTTGTATTCTAAATTATTATTGTTATTCGTTATAGCTTTAAATGTTTGGTTCACAGACAGAATGTTACACCTTCTTTCTTTAGGTGTAGCTGAGCCGGTAGCTTTAATTGGTTTCTGGTTCTCATTCACTGGAAGTGAACTATGGATTATGGCCAATATAAAGAAACAAAAATTGATGAAAGGAAATGGTGAAAGTAATGACTAAAATAAATTGGGTACAAAAATTATCAAGCAGAAAGTTTTGGGTAGCAGTTGTTGGATTTGTAACAGCATTGTTATATGCCTTTAATGTAGCTGATGCAAGCGTAGAACAAATAGTTGGAATAATTACAGCAGGATCAACTTTGATAGCTTATATAATTGCAGAAGGATTTGTAGATGCAAATAGATAATTTTAATAGCCGCCTACTAGCAGGGAGAAATCCTTGTTAGTAGGCCCTTTTTATTTTGTTTTCTTTGATATGCTTTTTTAATAATAACATAATACATGAGGGAAGATGTTGAAAAAAATCAAAAAGGTAATTGCAATAGTACGATCGTTTCAATTCTTCTAACCCAAATACTCATGATTAATGAATCAACTACACAATAGTTAAGGTATCCTCAACTACTGATATTTTTTGATTTGACGACCTAGTAGTCATAACTATATAGGGTCTTATTTGAGGCCACAAGTAGGTTGTGGAGGCCTTTTTTGGTACTAGATAATTAAGTATAGATTATCAAAGAGTTGTTATTTAGAATCAAAGTTTGTATGGAGGGGTGCTAATCAGTAAGTTTTTAAAGAATTAACATATAAAATAGGTTAAAAAACTTTGTTCTTGTAAAACAATTGGTTTTATTGTATAATCGTGAAATAGATAAACAGAGAAATTTTTGAGGGTGAGAATGTAAAACTAAATATAGATTAAAAAGCCGCATCATTTTGTATGATGTCTATGTTTTTATATTAAATAGCCCTCAATTAAGCAATTGAATCATTCTGTCTGTTATGAAGTGTATGATTCTATAGTTTTAATGGGGGATTTTTTTGTTTGAGAGAAGGGTGGTAAAAAATGGGGAAAATACTAATTGTTGAAGATGATGAGTGTATAAGGGAATCGTTATGTCAAATTATTAGTTCAATTGATTCGAAGCTAGAAATATTTGGAACTGGTTCAGCTGAAAAGGCACTTTCTATAGCGAAAGAAAATATAATAGATGTTTTTATTTTGGATATTCAATTAGAGGACTACTCGGGTTTAGATCTTGCCGTGAAACTAAGAAACACTATAAGGTATGTACTTACACCAATAGTTTTTATGAGTGCTGCTGTTGCTAGAGAATTTGAAGCATATAGGCAAATTCATTGTTATTCATTTATACATAAACCAGTCAAATGGGATGAGCTGATGGAAGTGCTTGTGACTTTAATAACTCATAGTATATATAAGGTTGAGGAGTCTTTGACATTGAAATTGCAAAATAATAGCATAGTATATTAATTAATCAACCTGACATAATCTATATTGAAAGAAGTAATAGGAAAATTATAGTAAGTACTATTAAGGAATCTTTATGCTTTTCTGCATATTCACTTGAAGAAGTAATGGAGCAGTTGTCAGAAAGTCATATAAGATGTCATAGGAGTTATATCATTAACAAAAATTTTATTAAAAAAATCGATAGTAAGAATAATTTAGTATATTTATATCATCTAGATAGGGCTATTTCAATTGGAAGAAGATTTAAGGAACAATTATTAATGACTTTTTATTCAAAATAAAGAGTCATTTTTTATTTATATGTCTTAACTGATTAAAATTGCGTCTAAACGACAATTAATGTTGTCTGTGTCACTCAAACAGGCATTTAAACAAAGGATGTTGTAATAACATATCAAATATGATAAAATAAGCGAATTAAATGCAAACTGAAAGCAATATATCAGAGTTTTGAAGATGTTGGAAGTAATTTTATAAAATGTTTGATTTCAGGTTGAATTTTTTTAGCAGAGATATTAGTAGTCTAACCTGGATTATATGTAAAATTAAGATTAAGGTATTAAAAGTACAATAATTAAATGCGCGCGTTGATGTTGTATTTATTAATATAAATTCGAAACTGAGTTTCTTGAATTGAACAAGTTGATTTAACAAATAAGAGTAAGCTTTAGTCGACGAAACTTAACGGAAACAAAAATTATTGCCTTATAATTTAATTAAATTTCATTAAGTAAGGGCGGTAATTGATGCGTGCTTATTAAAATAAGTAGAGCACACCTTTTCTAAAGATTGTATGTTTGTACATACATAATAAAATTACTATTAATAAAAAAATAGGAGACAAGTATTATGAAAAAATTATTAGCATTGTTAATGATATTAACAATATTTTCTTCAGCGGGAATTAATGCAATGGCATCAAGTGATAAGTCATTAGAGAAAAACGATAAAAACATTTTGGTCTCGTATGATTATCCAGTCAAAAGTGGGACGGATGAATGGAAAGCCTTAGATTCTCATGATGAAAAAGTTAAAGTGTGTCAAATACCAGAGAAGTTACTGCAGGAGATGACAACTACTGTATTGATAAAGACAGTATTGAATTATCCATTGTATGGAGATATGTTTGCTTATGATAATCCTACAATGGGTCTTGAAGCTTTAATAAATCAATTTAATGGATTAAACGAGTTATTAAACAGAGATGATGCAGGTAAGGAACTATTAGCAATATATAAAAAAATGGATACGAGTAAGATAGATAATTTAAAGACAGATCTTGAAAAAGGTGACTATGCATTTAAATTAGCAGTTTTAGAAACGATACTATCACATGATAGTATTATAAAAAGTTTAAATAAAAATCAACTAGAACAATTAAGAAATGAATCAACTAAAAAGTTTGATGAAAAGCAATTAAAAAAAGAAGTATTCGGATACACTTTAAATACTTCTAGTATGGTAACTCAAAGAACTGCAGTTACAGTAATGTGGTCAATGGGATATGTATATACACCTAACTATACTGCAGTGGCAGTGTACGTTGATCTGCCAGAATTTTCAATACCTGAAATAATAAGCATGAATAATTACACGGCAATGACTTTTCCAAATGCTGTAAGACTAGCTAATTCTTCAAATAAGTATAATTGTCATTCTTATGCGTGGTACAGTGCATCAACCGCTAACACAAGGTGGATGGATTATCCAGATGCTTATATGGCAGATGGAAGTTATACTTATATTGGAACGACTCCAGGCACGTATACTTCAGGTTTGAAAATGTATTATCCTGGACTACATTCAGGAATTATGGTAAGTAAAACATCTCAATCGTATTCGAATATAACATGCGAGTCTAAATGGGGGCCATATCCACTGATGAGACATAAGGCAAATGATTGCCCATATGATAGCTCTACAATTAAGTTCTATAGAAGATAAAAAATATCATAAATGATACTTCCTGGAGGCAAGAGTGTTTGATATCTTGCCTCTAAAAGCATATAATATTAAGAGTACATATTTTAAAAATTTTTAAAAATCAAACGAAAAAAATATAATATATTTTATTACTTATATTGCCAGAAGATGATGAGTTTAATATGGTTCTTCACGATGTGGAAGATTTAAAGGAGATAAACAAAAATGCGATATTTAGTTTCAATAATTGTGATATCAGCTTGTTTGGTTGTATTTATATCTTGTCATAAACAATCAGAGGAAGGAAATGATGTATATAACTTCCCAATAAGGCCAGGGACTAGCCAATGGATGAAATTCACATCCCTAGATGAGAAACTTAAAGCATGTCAAATTCCTGATTCAATATTAAAAGATATATCAACTAAGGGTTTAATTGAGACTGTAATTAATTATCCGCTACTAATGAACTATGTAGCTTATAATACGCCACAAAGTGGTGTAGAAGCTATAGAAACTCAGTTCAATGGGCTTAGCGAACTCCTAGATAGAGAGGATTCGAGTAAATCGTTATTCAATTTCTATAAAGAAACTAATCCTTCAAAAGAAGAATTAACCTGGTATAATGCAGGCCAAATAGCTTTTATTGAAGCATTGCTTTCTCAAGATGTCATTAATTCTAGATTTTCAGATGATGAAATATACGAACTTATTTTAGAAACAAAAAATAGATACGAGAATAAACCGCAGTCAGAAAAATGGTCAGCAAATAAATATACAGTTTGGCTGATGGGAAAAGCTTTGCAAAAATCCGAGTATGAACCTTTTGAGAGTGAAGTGAAAAATAACAGCACGCTTAAAAGCTTTCTTGATAAAGGATTTTATTTAGATAAAAATATGGCAAAGATTATATATGATTATGCTGATGATTTTGTATTAAAATATAAAAAATAGTATAGCTTTATATATAGATTTTACTGGAATTGCTTTTTTGCTAATCTACTAAAATATGAATCGTTACATATAAATAGCTTTTTAAATGAAGAATGTTGGATGCTAAGTTGTATCGTTTTCAAAATTTACAACTTTATTTTTGTCTAATTCACACGGTACGGTGTAGATAAAATTCTACCCATAGTCTAATACCTCCCATTAATGCATGAGCGGAAAGAATGTTTTTATGAATAGAGTTTATTGATTTACATAAGTGCACACATTGTGCACACCAGATTTGAAGCATTGTGATTATTTGTATTATTAGGAGATGTGATAGAGATCAAAAACCCTGAAAATTGATGATTCATTACAATTTATGAAACCCCATAAAACGTTCATTTCTTGACTCTTAATCAGGGTGTCCCCGGTTCGAACCCGGGGTGGCGTACTACTAAAAACGACTTGCTTAATTACTATAAGGTGATTAGAGCAAGTTTTTTAATATAAGAATGTTGTTAATACATTTCTGTAATATAGCTTTATACTTTCTTTGTATCTCTTACCTTAGTTGCTGTAGTAAATCCCAATTTGTAATTACATATGTTATAGAATTGATTGCCATGTCTATCTTTAATGGGTAATCCTGATTCTATCCATAACAAAATAACTCTGCAGACGATTGATTAGTAGTGACATATGTGGTAAAATATTCAAGTAATTCATTATAAAACCCTATAAATCGACACAATTGAAGATCAGACATAAAATTTGGGTGTAAATATCTAAGTGATCGTTTAAATTTCAGCAAATTTACATTGCATTTAAGAACACTAAATCGCGTTAACTTTAACCCGTAATCAAAAACATTTATGGAGGTAATCGTTTATGAAGAAAAGTTTGGTAATGCTGTTAGTTCTTGTTTTCGCATTGAGTACAATAATTAGTACCTCAACGACAATGGCTTCGTCTGAATCATTTACATCAATTGAAAAAGAAGTAGAATACGCATTTATACCTGATGATTTAGAGCAGGATGGACAGAATCCAATTACTCGGGCTGAGTTTTGTAAAATCAGTGTCACTTTATATGACTATTTGAAAAACAAATCATCCCAACAGGATATTGCATCTCTTGATACTCTTCTGGAAAATCCATTTTCTGACACAAGTGACACTTATGTAATAAAGGCATATAGTATGGGTATTATTTCATTGTCAGCAGATGGCAAATTCCGACCACAGGACCCACTTACGCTACAAGAAAAAGCCGTGATGCTTTATAACACATTGCTTAAGCTTGATCCGACACTCGATGCAGATATGGACCAACAGTTAGATTTAACTAACGCAGATCAAATTAGCCCTTGGGCGTTGAAAGCTATAAACTATTTAAACACTCATGATATTTTAGTTTCGAATAGTGATAATAATATAAATTCTATCGACACTATCAATAGAGAGGATTCACACGAAATAACAGCAAAATTAGTGGAACACAAACTAAAATTAGATGGCACATTGTCAAGCATTGAAGAAGAATTAAAGTATGACTTTATTCCGGATCAATTGGAGAAAAACACTTCTGAATACATAACTCGTGAGCAATTTTGTGAAGTAATTATTACATTATATGAATATCTAAAACAAACATCAACAGATACGCCGCTAAATCAAACAGCAATATCAACAGTAAACCCATTTTCTGATACCGATAACCCCTATGTCATTAAGGCATATGCATTAGGACTTATTTCTGGTGTGAATAATGACAAATTTAATCCAAAGGATAACATAACTGTTCAAGAGAAAGCCGTAATGCTCTATAACACGCTACTACTACTAGATCCAAAAATTGCGTCTGATATTGGGCGAGAATTAAACTGTGCTGACCAAGAAGAAATCAGTCCATGGGCAATAGATGCAATCACATATTTGAATACACATAATATTCTCGTTATTGACGAGAACAATGAGCTTAATCCTTTAGATACTATTAGAACCAGCGAGTCCCATGAAATAACAGCAAAAGCAGTAGATTATCAACTAACCAATGAGAATTTGCTTACAAATTATCTGTTATTTGGTTATCATGTCACTGCAAGTGGACCTATTAATGCTGGAGAAGTCAATAAGAGAGCCCCTATACTAGATCGAGTAAAACTAGACGCAACAAATTATGTTCAAAGCAGTCCACTATATGCTTCTAATATTTTAGATACAGTTTCAAATAAAGCGTCTGAATTCTACAAAGAATTAAATGTTGATGCAAAAGTATCTTATAGCGGAATTCTGTATAGTGGTAGTATCACCGCTGATTACGGAGTAAATAGTAAGATGAATGAAAAAGAAGTTTTAATTAAGCACGTTGAACTTCATCCTGTTTCGGAAAAAATATTAGAATGTACAAATGAGCAAATTAAAGAGCTACTTTCTGAGGGCTTCAAAGCAGATCTAACAAAACTGACTCCAAAGGAAATATTTGATAAATATGGTACCCATTTGATTACTCGATATTCATTAGGTGGCAGATTAGATTTGAATTACAAATTTACGAATGTAAATAATCGATCTGAATCGGACATATCGGTAGCAGCAAAAGCGTCCTATGCAGGTAGTAAAGGTACGGTTGATGTTCATACAAAAGAACTTGTCGATGAATTGGTTAGTAATTCTAAATTGGTATTCAGAGGGATTGGTGGGAATGGAATCACTGGAACTTCAGTAGACCAACTTAATAGTCAATATGCTGAATGGGTTAAAACTTTGGATGATAAACCAGACATATGCTATGTCAATGATTTTAAAAATTCCATGGTTCCGATCTGGGAATTGGTAGATGATGCAAATATATCTCAAGCTTTAAAAGATGAGTTCGATAGCTATGTAGCAGGTGCTAATAGCATGATCAATGGGTATGATTTCGTTTATGTTCCTGCACCTCCGACAAAGCAGTATATTGTTGATATAATTGTTGTTACAGATGGAAACAATGCTAATGCTCTTGCTAAAATCCCAACTGGCTATAAAACGGTTTGCCTCAACACCAAAATTGGTGGAGACAAGAATGTTGAACGCCTTGAAGCCAATTCAGGTGCCGGTGGAGATTTTATATATATTGCCTATTTGCTAGGTACAGATATAACAAAAGCCATAAGAGATATCAAGATTCTCGAGGGTGGTAAGTCAGGATATACAAAAATAAATATAGATTTAAACAGAAACGCTGGTGGAAAATATATCTATTTGAATTACAGTCGAACCATCGGTTCGCCACTTACTGCAATCAGTGGCTATTACGGTGAGAAGTATTCCATGCCCGCTGGATGGAGCGCACCTTCATCTAACATGGACTTAAATAAAGGTGCAGGTGGAAAATATATTTACTTAATGCTCAAGCATTAAACAGATTTTCTTTTAACAGTAAATATTAGCAAAATAAAACAGGACGGATCAAGTGATACTTTAATAACGGATCAATTTACGAATGCTTTTTATTTGTTTGGTTACTACATTTACTATGAAACCAGTAGGTTTATAAGACGTCGCAAAACTCTTAATCAGGGTGCCCCCGGTTCGAACCCGGGGTGGCGTACTACTGAAAACGACTTGCTTAATTACTTGAATGTGATTTGAGCAGGTTTTTTTTGCATTTGCAATTAATAAAACATGGAGGTGTTTAATATGAGATTCAAGCAACTTATTATTGGTGTTTTAATTGGTCTTATTACTTTTGGGAGTATAAGCTCCTTATCAAAAAGCGAGAATTTATCTATACCTATTACTTATGAGAACATCAAAATAACCATCGATGGAAAAGAATCAACATCTAATGTTGAGCCATTTATTTATAATGGTAGCACATTTGTTCCAGTTAGGTTTGTATCAGAAGCATTAGGTGCAAAAGTCGATTGGATTAAATCAACCAATACTGTCGAAATCGTAAATACCATTAGAAATGAAAATTTAAATTTGCTTAGTCAAATAGAAGTACTTAAAAATAATTTAGATACAGCTGAAATTAAATTGGATGAAGCCAAAGATGATATAGATTATTATAAAAATAAATATGATTCACTGCTTGAATCTTCTACACAAACATATACTCCCCCTAAGTCCATTGAAACGACGGATTCCCTTGAAGATGATAAGGAAGTAATTGTATATATAACAAAAACAGGTGAAAAATATCACTCTTCAGGATGTAGGTATTTAAGTAGAAGTAAGATATCAATAAGTTTAAATAATGCAAAATCGCAAGGCTATGGTGCATGCAGTGTATGCAATCCTCCAAGATAGAGTATAAATAAACAAAAGCACTTAGTTCAATAAGTTGAATTAGGTGCTTAAATGTTCTAGAAATATATTTCGGTTGTTTTAACTTCTGAATGACCCATTAATTTCGATAAATGATAAATATCTCCTTTTTGACTGATTAGAAAATTAGTTGCATAGGTATGCCGACATAAATGTGCGTGCACTCTTGGAACATACCTTTTTAACTCTTGGAACATCATCTTGATACAATTCTTTCCAAGTGGCTCATTATTCCTATCTAAAAATAAATATTTCTCTTTTGCATTTGTTGGTGTTCTTCTTTTGATATATTTAATCATATGTTGGTGTGCATTACTTCCAAAGGGAAAATGCGTCAGGTTGCCTCATGCAGGCTAACATATGCTAACCTATTGTCAAGAGGATTTTTCAAAGTGTACTCTGTAACTCCTAATAAATATAATTAATATTTTAACATACATTGACTTTAACAATATTAAGGTCTATATTTAATATTATTAAAGGAGGCGATAACATGGCTATTGAAATTGTACCGAATTGGATGACTAATTTAGAGGAGGAGGATATTTCCTTTATTAAAAGTTTTATTATGTCATCAGGTTCGTTAAAAGAAATTGCAAAACAATATGAGGTGACTTACCCTACAGTAAGATTACGCTTAGATAGGTTAATACAAAAAATACAAATTAGCGAACAAGCTGAAAAGGAACCATATATTGCTTTGGTAAAACGATTAGCAGTGAATGATAAGCTGGATTTTGATACAGCTAAAATTCTGATATCTGAATATAAAAAAATAAAAGGAGTGAATTAACATGAAAATAGTAATAACCTTGGTTTTGTTTTTGGCTTTAATAATAGGGTCGGTGGTATTACAAATATTTTTATCTAAAAGAGAAAATAGATGGGTAGGATTAATTTTGCCAATTATATGTTTAATAATAGCAACAGTAACTGCATTAGGATTCGGAACTTTTTCTACTGTCATTCGTACATCTACGATTAAATCTATGGATGAAAACGTAAATATAATTGCAAATGAAATACAAGTTGTTGACGAAGTTGCTGATATTGATGTAAATTTCCTGCCCGTTATAGTTAGCGTTATAACCTTGTTTTTGCTCTGTAATATTCCTACAATCATATTAATAGCAATTTATTTTGGGTGCAGAGAAAAGAAAAAAACGGATAATGCTTTGAATAAGATGAAAATACAAGATTTGTAACCAGCTCGGCAGTAGTGCCCCTTAGGAGGAAAATTATGAATAGAATATCATCTCTAATGCTTGCCTGCATTATTCTGCTTACTAATATTACAGGGTGCGGAAATATTGCTAAGACAAAAAAACTAGAAGGAAATAATAGTTGGTTAGAGCCAAACTTTCCTTATTCTGTTGGAAAATCATTATCGTTTGCTATAAAAAATAAAGACATTGAAGATAAATATGGTTTGCCACAAAAAACTGAGCAAAAAGGTGAATACATCTATCAGTTGTGGGACATGAAAGATGAAAGTAAGATAGTTGCAATATTTGATAAAGGATACATTTTTCAATTTATTTGGCAATATAAAGGTATTCTTTCTATACAATCTTTTGAAGATTTAATAGAAAACGAAAGTAACTATAATGATGTATTATTAATTGACCCTTATGCTTACTTTTTTTCATTTGAGGATATTTCTTTTAGCGAGCATAGAGTAGCTGGTGGTAAAATAATTCATATTGACTATGAAAAGAAAAAGAATGACTTGATTGTAAAAAGCATTAAAAATGAGGATGATTCATATGATTTTTATTCTTTAATAGAAAACTAATTTGCATATTAAGGTCTCTTTTTGGCAGACTTTCTTTTGAACCATTCAAATGGCCCAAGTTGCTTCTATATTTAAAGTGACTACGCCTAATATGAATTATCCGAACTTATTGTTTATAGACTTAATGCGCTACATAGAATAGAATAAAAGTTTGTATGGAAGGGATTAATTAACATATAAAATACGTTTTAATATTTTGTTCTTGTAAAATAAACACATTTATTGTATAATCGTGCAATAGATATATAGAGATTTTTGAGGGTGAGAAAATAAAACCATATACAGATAAAAAGAAGCATCATTTTGTATGATGCTCATATTTGGCATATAAAATAGCCCTCAATTAAGTTGTTGATTTATTTAGTTTTTAATGAAACTAATGATTCAATGGTATTTAATCTGAGGACTTTTTATTTGAGGGAAAGGAGTGAAAACGGTGAAAATATTGATTGTTGAAGATGAGGTAAATATTCGCAATGGTTTAGTTAAGATAGTAAAGAATATTAATGAGAATCTAGATGTTTATGAGACTGGAGCTGCAGGTGAAGGATTAATAATTGCTGAAACAGAAGCAATAGATGCTTTTTTTCTAGACATCCAGTTAAAAGATGATTACACCGGACTTTGGCTAGCTGAACAAATTAGAGAATTAGAAAGGTATAAATTTACACCCATTATATTTATTACAGGAGTTCATTGTAGAGAACTTGAAGCATTTAGAAGCATTCAATGTTACAAGTACATATTAAAACCATTTACTGAAATTGAAGTTGCTCGGATATTTCGAGATGTTATAACTCATGGAATAGTCGAAAGAAAAACACCTGATATTATTAAGATTAAAGAAAAAGGATTTACCTATGTTATGAATCAAGATGATTTAATCTACGTTGAGTCTAGAAAAAGAAAATTATTTATTTCAACAATTTATGAAGAAACAGATATTACATCTTATTCACTGATTAGATTATCACAAAATTTATCAGAGAAGTTTATACAATGCCATAAGTGCTTTATTGTAAATCGGTCTTATATTAGAAAAATTGATCGAATAAATGACGCTATTTATGTCCATAAAAAGGAAGAACCCATACCAATTGGCAGAAAATACAAAGAAAGAATAAGGGATTTGGCAAAATAAATATTTTTTTACAAGTAAGCATGTTTAAACGACACCTATAGTTGTAACAAACGATAAATTAGCATAAATAATGTCGTTGGTAGGGCTATAGGTGTTGTTTGCACAAAACGGGTTGTTTTTTGTGGGGTTATATATATAATAAGATTAAACTCTTATGGACAAAACTTAGATCTGTTTTGAACAAGTACATTGAGTAGATAGGTTAGTTCAATATAATAAATAATAGTTTCATGCTTGATTAATAAACGGGAAGTAACTTAATGTTGTTTCCCAAGTAATTATTACCCTTGTAGTATAAAATAAAAAAATTCAGATTGTATTGGTTGGAGGAGAAAAATGAAAAGAAAATTTATGTTTTTTTTAATTTTTTTAAGCATATTGGTATTTGCTGGTTGCAACAAAGATAAGAGTTATAATAATCAAATAAGTAGTCTTCAGATAGAGACTGCAAAATTAAAAGAAGAGATTAAAGAAAAAGAGAGAGTAATTGCTGAATACAGCCTTGAATTTGGAGAATTAAATAAACCTATTGAAACACAAGATGGAACTCAATTATATGAGCAGGCAATGATTAAAGAAGAGTTGCATAGAAGTAGGGATGAAATAAGGTTATATAATGAAGAACTCATTCGAATAGGCTCAGAATATGATATTGCCATTGATAGGAAGGTTCTTAATATGGTGCAACCTGAAACGGTTAAGGTTGGCGATAGAATAGCAGGTTTAGTTGTTGCTTTTTCATCTAGTGATGATTATGGTGTCGAGTATGACATAAAATTTGATGGTGATCTTTCAGTTGAATTAGTAATAAAATATAATCCAATGTTTGATCAGTTTTTTGGTACTACGAATGAACTTGATAGTATCCCTTATGTTAAAGATATAGACTCCGAATCTACTACATTTTTAATAAATGATCCTAATAATATCTTAAAAAATGTTAAGGATGGAGATACAATTATTGCTAAATTTAAAGAATATGAAATTAGAAGAATGAATGGAAAACCTCTTCCTGATGCGGCAACAATTATAGCAATTGAATAACAACAAATAGAGCTTTCAATAATTGGAATATCAGTATAATCTATTTAATGTTTATTATTCTTTAAAAATATTTAGTTACTAATACGATTGAGAAATAATTAATTCATACTATTTATAGAAGAACTGTTTTAATTACTTAGATATTTTCATTGATGGCGCGCGTCAATGGTAAAATAAAAAAAGCTAATTAAGGAGACGTGATAAGTAAAATCAGTAGTTTAATATATAGGGAATAATAGCTTTGATTTGGTAAGTATTAATTTAATCTTTTAAGAAAGGTGAAGGTGATTTATGAAAAAATTAAAATGTATTGTTTTCATCATGATTGGCATAGTAATTTTAAGTTCTTCTATATTTGCGACCAAAGTATCTGAATGGAAAAAACATTCGGATAAAAAGTTTTTTGATTATCATAATAATTCTGTTTTAGTTGAGATAAAAGACGGCAATAAACAATATTATACTTACGGAGATGATGGTGCCTTAATTAATGTTGACGCAGCTATCATCAAATCTAATTATAAAGATAAAGATTATAATTTTACAGTACTTAACGATGAGAAGGGATTAATTGGCATAGAAACATCAGATGATAGTAAGTATACTAAAACTAATAAAAAACTAAATAGATTCCTTTTGGTTGATAATGTTACTAATGAAATATTCGAAATTAATCCAAAGTCTTTAGAAGTTACATCTTTAATTGAGCCATCAATTAATGGAGTAGAGAAAACAGATTTTGATAATAGTATTGAAGATAAAAAGAATATTGCTTTATATTGGGCAATTAATCCATTAATCAATGAAGAAGGTAATTATATGATCTACTGGTCCAATAAATACCTCGATAAAGGAAAAGCAAAGATTAGACCTGGTATTTGGCTATACTCCTTTGAAAACAATAAAGAAGAAAGAATTGATACATCTGTTAGCGATGAAGAAGGAATTGGACCTAATTCATTTTATTGGCTAGATAATAAAACATTAGTATATGACACTGTTACAATTAATGGGGATATTGAATACTATATATATTCTATTAGTGATAATAGTTGTAAACTACTTAGGACTTTTCCTTCATCGGTAAATGTATACTATGAGAATGGATTCTTAGTGTATAATGATGGATCAAATGGTATTACATTAAATTACTATAATATAAAAAATGACACTGAATCAAGCTACCTCTTTGAAAAGCAAGTTAACTCGATTAACCCAAGCTTAATAAAAGTATCTGATGTTGGAAAACTTGCATATCCTGTAGATGGTAATAGTATATTAATAATTGATACTACGACTGGTTCAACAATAGAAATAGAGGCTCCTATTAAAGCAGAGTTAATAAAAGTTAATCAATGGATTGACAATAATAAAATTTCTATTTACTTAATGACAGATGTATATGATCAATCTTCAGGTAGCACATATGTTATTAATGTAGAAGAAACTACTAATTAAGGGAGGGGGAGACTATGAAAATACGTATATCTAAAGTAATATCATTAAGCCTTTTGTTAATATTACTTACAACTCAATTATCATTTGCTATATCAACTAACAGTAAGGTTGGTTATTCAGACATTTTAGCGATAACTTCATATGCTAAATTTTCTACTCCATTTAGATCTTCATCATCAGGTCCACAAGTAGATACATATGTTGTTAATGAAAAATTTGCTCAGATGAGGTTAAGTAGAAACGATACGCACCAAGGAATTGATTTTTCTTGCCCTCGGAATACACCTATATATTCTGTATATTCTGGAACAGTCAAAATTGTAAACACAAGTAATGCAGATGTAAAATTTGTAATTATACAACATGATTACGATACTTCATCTAATACACGATACATTTATTCTGTTTATGTACATATGAATACCATTGCTGTTAAAGCAGGAGATTACGTGTATCAAGGGCAGTTGATCGGGAACTCAGGACCGCCAACTTCCAATGTATATGGTTATCATCTTCACTTTGGACTTACATCAAATTATAGTAGTAATTACCAATCATTAGTGTGGGTTCCTACTTATAATTTATATAAAACTAGTTCGTTATATTTAAATGGACAAGACTTTGACTATATGTATGGTTATAATTATTCGTCAAGTACTCATGAAGTCAGTATTAATGGTTATTATAAACCCAATAGTACCCTAAATAGATACAAATTGGATACCACAACATTGTATTATAGGAGTTTTGGTTCTTCTAGTAACTGGACAGGTGTTAATATGCCAAGAATCTCTTCTACCGGTTACGGATTTAAATATGACTTAGACAATTTACCGCTTACAACTGGACAAAGAATAGAATACTTTTTTGTCGGGGCAATAAATGCAACAGTTACAGATCCAGGGCAGCATTGGCAATATTTCCCTGCAAAGTATATAGTACCACCAAGCAATCCAAATCCTCCTAGTTCGACATGGCTATATAGCAAATATGCATTTACAAAATAATTAATCTTAGGGCATGGTTTTATTATAATAAAGCCATGCCATCATTTTTTTATTGATTATCTATATCAAAGAAATATGCTTTTGCAAATGCATATAATAGTAGTCGAACACCTTCTGCTGTACACCATATAATTGCACAGCCAGCTTCTGCAGCAGCTCCAGCTTGAGTCATATAATAAGAATATATCTAATATTAATAATGGTAGAAATACTGTTCCGGTCTCAGCCAGTCTTGTTAGTCAACTACAGCAACGCAGACAATTAAACGATTAAGCGCAATAGTTATCCATCATTCAATGCCTATTACAGTATCAAATGCTATTTGTTGATTATTCTTATACAATCCAATTGTATCTGTTGTGTCTTTCGTAAGAATCTCATATATCTGTATATTGGAAAGTCCTTTATCCTTATAATCTTCAGTATACAATGCATCAAAATAAATATTTGCAATATTTTTGTCATCTTCTATACGAACATTCTCATAATATACTGCCTCGTCACCTTGAATCGTGTTACTTCCATTCAAAAATAAATATTGTTTCTTATCACCTGTGTTTATAAGATATGCTCCATTTTGACTAATTTTACTTTCAAAAACTTCTTTCAAATTACCCTTAAGTTTTTCTATATTCACGGGTTTTAGAATTGCATTCTCAACACTCTCTTTTTTGCATCCGACTAAAACCAATAAGATTAATACTAATATCCAAATACATTTCTTCCTCATTCAAACGCCTCCCTCAAAATGCTACATGTTTTGTAATGCATTTTATTCTATTATGAATTAATTAATTTCACATAACGTTTATATCTATGACCTCCAAGTCATAAACATTTTTAATTATTATATCATATGCGTATTTTTATATAAATTTATTTTTTCTTATTCGGTCTTCATTCATCTAAAGATTTACAACTTATATATTACTTTTTGGAACAATAGAAACCGAGATTGAAGTCAAAATGTAAACGTCAACCAAAATTTGAGCCAGTTGATCATGGAATTTTGAGCCACAGTGATTATGAAAAAGTGAGCCACTTTGCTCACGAATTTCTGAGCCACTAGTTCAACGACTTACTTAATCGATAGGAATCACCATTCATGTTCAGAATATGTGATTTATAAGTTACACGATCAATTAATGCGTTGGTTAGCAAAGTATCGGGGAAGAATTCTTCCCATTTAGAGAACTCTAAGTTTGTGGAGATTATAAGGCTACCACGCTCTGATCTTTCAGATATTACCTGAAAAAGCAACTCTGATTGATACTTATTGAATGATAGATAAGATAGTTCATCCAAGATAAGTAAATCAACATTTGAGATTTGGCGCATTAACTTTCCTAATCGCTGATTGGATTCAGCTTCTGTCAGTTGAGTTGCTAGCATGGCTGCAGTGATGAAACATACTTTATACCCAGCAAGACAAGCTTTTAGACCAAGAGCAATCGATAAATGAGTTTTACCTGTGCCAGGATTTCCAATAAGAATGATATTTTCTTTCTTGGAGACGAAATCACAACTGGCCAGCTCTAATATAAAATTTGGTTCAATATGACGGAGTCTAGAAATTTCAAACTCTTCTAATGATTTTTCAAACGGAAACTTCGCTAAATGTTTGAGTCGTATTAGCTTATTCAGTTTCCTGTTAGTAGCTTCTTTTTCGAGAAGTGAAAGCAAGAAATCTTCGTATGACTTTTGATTTTCTGTAGCTTCTCTAAGGAGCTGGTCATAAGAGCTGAACGTTGATAATTTCATATATTTCGCTAGGAGTTTGATCCGTTGACTGGAAATAGAAACCATTAAATGCTCACCTCCTTAATCAGCTGATCATACTTATGAAGTTTGGTAGGAATAACTGTAATTTCAGAGGTTTCTTTTGTTGCATTTGAGCTTTTTAAATGTGCCAACAGAAGCTGCTGACCATTTGGTTGCCTAACAAAGGATTGTAATATTTCTTTGGGCACAAACTGTCTGACGGGTGCTGTATTGAATAATGCCCTCGGTCTAGCTTCAAGTAAAGTTAAGTAGTGATCAATGTCATATTTCTTTTCGTGTTGGAGATAAGAGCGTTCATGTGTTGCAATAATAGTGCTTTTATAATAAACAGAAATGTTTGTTGCAGATGCTTTTACAAGAACTTCTTTACCGGCATATTCTGTTGGAACTGAATATTTGTTGGTTTTAAATGTAACCAATGAATAGGTATTAACTTGAGTGTAAAAAGCCAGTTCAGCATGATACGAATATCTGGGTAATGGCAATAGTGAAGATTTTTCTAAGTCATAGTTTTCGCCAACAGTACCTGTTCTACCTTTAATAGTATGGCTAACATAATCCTTGCATTTATGTATGAGAACGGTGTTAAGTTGTTCTAGTGAATCTACTTTAGGCATTGGAACAAGGGTGTTTCTTCTGACATATCCGACGAGATTTTCAACCAAGCCCTTCTCATGTCCGCTGCTTGGATTGCAATAGTTAGTTAAGAACGCATAGTGCGCTTTTAACTCCAGATAACGCTTCGCTTCTTGCTTTACATAGGCACCAAGGCCTTCTTTAACTACTACTTTTGCATTATCAAAGATTATTCGTTTTGGAGTACCGTGAAAAAATTCAAATGCTGCTATATGTCCTTCAAGAAAGCATTCCTCGTTTTCGGCATAAAAAGATTTTACAAAGAAATGACCGCTATAGCATAGGCGCATACAAAAGATTTTGATAGTTCTACGTACGCCTTTTATGTATGCATAGGCAGTACCAAAGTCAATTTGTGCCGCCTCACCTGGATCAAACTCAAGAGGAATGAAAGCATCATTATGTTGGTCTCGAAGTGCTCTAACAACTTTTCGAATGTTTGATTCGCTACCATTGAAACTTAGTTCTTCTTGCAAGCGTTGATGAATTCTCGTAGCTGTGTGTTTTTGTTTCTTTACATTATGCGAGTTATCTTCATCAAAACAACTAAAAATAAAATTTCTAACTTCATCGGTAATAACAGGAGGTCGCCTAGCCGTATAGGATTTGCGTTCCCAAGGCACATAGGTGCCATCACAGTACTTTGAAACAGTATTTCTAGAGATGTTTAACCTGTTAGCAATTGCTCTTTGGGACAACCCTTCAACAATGGAGAGGTGTCTGATTTGTTCATAAAGTTCCACGTCAATTTTCACGCCTTTCACGCTCCTATACGATGTTTTATGATAATATCATACAGGAAAATCTGGTTGAGTGGCTCAAAAATTGATGATCGTTTATGCTAAAAGTGGCTCACTATTATAATAGCGTTTACAGTCAAAATTAATAAAATGAGTATTGGCAAATTCACACAGTTAAGGTATAATAAGTATTATGCAATAATCATTATCCAAGAATGCTTAAGAATGAAATGAGTAAAGAACGAATAATCTAAGAAATAATACATCCTTTATAAATTGCATTTATAAAGGATTGAAACTATTAACTATGGAACTTTGTTTTGCAATTAGCTGAAACAACATAGAGTAATTCAATACAGAGTATCCACATATTTTGAGGGAAATCCCTACAGAAAAGAGGTATTTAATGGGCAAGATAGCAAGAGAAATTTCACATTTAGATGTTGATGCATTGATACAAATGCTGAATGAAGCTTTATCTGAAGAATGGTTAGCGTATTACCAATATTGGATTGGTGCAAGAGTAATGGAAGGCCCAATGAGAAGTGAAATCGAACCTGAACTATTATTACATGCTACAGAAGAACTTGGGCATGCGGTTATGGTCGTTGATCGAATTCTTCAATTAGGAGGAACACCTGTGTTAACCCCAGAAGATTGGACTAAATTTGCAAAATGTGCATACGAGGTGCCAACAGATCCTTATGTGGAAGCTATATTAGAGCAAAACTTAAGAGGGGAAAGATGTGCCATTGAAAGATATCAACAAATTGCAGAGTTTACTTATGGCAAGGATCATACTACATATAAAATTGCCACAACGATCTTATCCGATGAATTAGAGCATGAACATGATATCGAAGATTTTATAAATGATATCTCTCGTTTAAAGGATGATATTAAAAAGTTCAGAATGTAAAACAACGCTGAATTTAGTGGGTTTTAACAAGAAAAAGTGACATGAAGAGCGCCTCAAATTTTAGATGCGAATCTAATTTTGGAGGTGTTCTTTTTATGAAAAAGAGCACATTAACAACGGATACCACACATTTATCGTTTCGCATTTCCCCCATCGCCTGTACAAGAAAACAACGCAATTAAAAAGTAATGAATATTATAGAAAAACACAACATAAATTGTTGAATATATAGCAATAGTTTGGTATACTATTATAGTAAAAAATTATAATGCAGAGGGAGAAATACAATATGAAAATGAAAAAAGTTTTAGCGTGTTTATTTGTTATTATTTTAACAACCGGAATGTTTGTAGGATGTAGTACAGAGGAACTTGCACTCTATAAATTATCCAACGATTTAACGACATTAATGTATACAAAACCTGTACAAAGTGAAGGTAAAATTGATCTCCAATTAGATGTTTTGCCAGAGGCAGTAACGGAATATGCAGGAGAGGAAGAAGCTATATTAACAAAAACCTTAGAATTTGTTAAAGCAAACAGTCTTACATATATCATAAAATCAGATGTTGCGAATAAGAAAATAGAAGCGAACTTTAATTTTGTAAATGAAAAAACAAGTGCTAAGATTCCTCTTATGACAGTACTTAGAAATCAAGATATAACATATGTAAAGGTAGATGATTATATCAATTTTATTAAGCAAAACATTACGAATGGAACAGACACCGAGAACAAGGAAGTAAATGCTGAAATTGATAAGTTATTTGGTGATTTGCAATACCTTAGCGTATCAGAAGATGAAATAATTCAATTCTTCAATCAAATGATAACATCATCAATGGGTACGGATGAAACAGTAGCTGCAGAGATGGGTTCAATGTATGAGCAATTGATAAAAGAAAGCTTAGATCCTGCATATGCACTTGAAAAACAAAAGCTTAACAATCAAATAGTTGAGCAACTTCTTCAAAAGGCATATAAGGAATATTCACTTGATATTGTTAAACAAGAAGGCAATAAGTATAGTGTAACTCTTGATGCAACTAATTTAGGGAAAACAGTATTCGGATTTGCTGATTATAGTTTAGAGCATACTGAGGACATAGGAAATACGATTAAAGAATTCCTTAACAACCTAACAGTTGAACAATACAGCATGTTAGTAGGTGCTTATGCTATTGACAATATTAATAAAGAAATGGTAGCGAAAAGTATTGATGACTTGATACTAGATGTAAAGGACAATAAAATAAAGTATAAATCAGCCATTCAACAAGGTTTACTCATGTATGATGGAATGATTAAACAATATATTGATGGGTCCGTAGTGCAAATGACTAAGGGCAAAGAAAGTGATGGAACGTATACATCAGATTTTAAAGCGAGAATTAAAATAAGTGATCCATTAACGCAACTAACGGAATTTGATGCTACTTTAATAATCAATGAAACGGTTAAGGAAATAGCACCTTTTACAGTGCAAGTGCCTACAACAAATGTTACAACATTCACTGAATACTTAAAGCTCATACCTAAAGTGTTATCTGTGGATATTACATCTGAGACATACGACATGATTAATCTAGAAAATGCAATGATGGGATTTTCAGAAGAAATTGAAGTCATAATGATAGATGACTACTCCTATTTACCATTGAGAAAAGTAGTAGAAATGTTTGGAGAAAAAATAGAGTGGGACAATATCAATAAAGTGGCTTATATTGTCAGAGGCGATGTAAAAATCAAGGTAGACAATGTGATAGTTAAAAACTCAACATCATATATTAAAACTAGAGAATTTGAAAAGTTAGGATATACTGTTGGATGGGATGGTGTAACAAAAACGATTAATATTACTAAAAAATAGATAAATGAATTTTTAATCCGAATGACCTCGGCTCGAACTGGGGTGGTATACAATATAAAAAAAGGGTTTGCGAAGCTTTCGCGAACCCTTAGCCTTTTTATCCAGTAGGAAAGTTCTACTTTCCACGAAGCATAGAACAAAGCGTTAGATAGCATAAATTATTATGTAACGCGCTGACAAGCGCTTTGTTTTGTAAATTCAGAGTGTAATCTTTCTTAATATAACCTGTTGAACAGGTACCGGACGATAATAATTTTTTTCTTTTACACTAAATCTGCATCCATCAATAACAATTGTATCTTTATCTATAATTTCACATTGGCTGCCTTCCTTAGTCAACTTTAAGGCTACAGCATTTGTAAGTGCAAGTTTATTAGAATACCTTGCGTCTAATTCAATAATAGTTACGGGAGTAATAATCTTGGCTAATAATCCTTTAATCATAGATTGAATCCTCCTAATTATGAATACAATAATTATATAATATTAAGAATTTCTTTACAACCATTATATGCTCAAAATACCCGTTAACAATGGAATATGTATCTGAAAATTGACAGGAAGTATATTTATCCATATAATAAGGCTTAAACACATTCTTTAAGACATAGGAGGTTAATATGTCGAAGGAGCAAACGACAACACAGGTATTTACGAAACTAGCCATGAGCGTTGCGATTTTAATTGCAGGTGGATATGCAATATTTAGTGTTGGTGGTTATTTTCCGCTGCCAGGCATAAAATATCTTTTAATGGCTCCTTATTTATCTCTAATAATAGCAGTTGTGATGAAGGCTATAAAAATAAAGTATGTAGTTTTAAAAATGAGCACGGTATTTGCTTTAATCATGTCAGTTATCAATATTTATATGGGACTTGCCATTTTTTTAACTGGCCTATGTACACAAATAGTAACCATGTTGCTTGCTAATTTTCGTTATCAAGTTCAAGTGGGTGCGGCTACATATTCAAGTTTTTCAGTTTGTATAGCGTTGATTGTTTCAAGAGTCTTTATTGGTGGACCTATATTTGAGCGTATTTCACTTTGTTGGATCATATTAGCGGCATTTATTGCTTTTATATTTGGTCTAATAGGCAGTAACCTTGGTAATAAAATAGGAAATAAAGTAAACAAGGCGATGAAGCAATCGAATAACCAATAAAGTAATTTATATAAAGAGGTGTTTATTTTGACGAAGTTAAAGGTACATCAAATAAAGGTAAGAAAGCACTTTACAGTTGGAGAGGAAATAGCTCATGCTATTACTCATGGAGTAGGGGTGCTTCTTGGAATAGCTGCATTGGTATTGTTAGCAATTAAAGGTACACACAGTGGTAGTTTGATATATAGCATTAGCATGGTGCTTTATGCCAGTTCCCTCATTATTCTTTATACAAATTCAATGTTATATCATGCGTTTAAACAAGGTAAAGCAAAGGATGTATTCGAACGGTTTGATCATCTATCCATTTATATTCTAATTGCAGGAAGCTATACTCCTTTATGCTTATTAGCAATAGGTGGAGTAAAGGGTATTATTATATGTTGTATTCAGTGGGCGCTTGCTATTGTAGGAGTTGTTTTTAAGGCGATATGGATTGATCGGTTTGTAAAAATACATGTTATGATCTATTTGTTAATGGGTTGGATGATTATATTTTTTGTGAGTAATATTTTCACAACTATTTCATTTATGGGTATTTTGTTCTTAGTATTAGGCGGATTAGCTTATAGCATTGGGGTATTGTTTTATGTATTCAACTGGTTTAAATATCATCATTTTGTATGGCATTTATTTGTTTTAGCTGGAAGTATATTGCATTTTCTGTCAGTATATCTTTATATTAAGGCTTAAATACTTCCTGTGCACTTTGTACATATTAGTATGCCGTTTTTGGATATATTAACTATTTTGTACAAAAAGGATTTACAAAACAAAAAAACCATGATAATATAATATGTGTAAGCGGTTACATACTTGTTTGCAGATGAACTTAGACAATAAGGGGTACATGAATGAATATAAAAGATATTGCAAATGCAACGGGGGTTTCGTCCGCAACAGTATCTCGAGTAATAAACAATTCGGGTTACGTGAAGGAAGAAACAAAGCAAAAGGTTCTACAAGTAATCAAAGATAATAATTATATACCAAGTGCAATTGCAAGAAGTCTGAGTATTCAAGACACATCAAGTATAGGCGTTATCATACCTGATATCGAGAACCCATTTTTCTCAAGTGTAATTAGAGGTATTAGTGATGTCGCAGAAAAAAACAATTATAACATTTTGTTTTTTGCAACCAATGAAACTCCAATTACAGAACATGCATTTTTAAAAACTGTACAAAGCCAAAGATTAAAAGGTGTTATTATTACTCCTATTTCTGAGTTTGATATGGAGACTAGAGATTATCTAATAAGATTAAATAGTACGGGTATTCCAGTAGTATTGGTAGACCGTAATATCAATGATACAAACTTTGATGGTGTTTTTATTGACAATGTACAAAGTTCATATGAAGGTGTCGAATCCTTAATTCAAGCAGGACATAAAAGAATTGCCATTATCACGGGACCAAGCACTTCAAAGCCAGGTAAAGAACGTTTGCTAGGATATAAAAATGCTATGAAGGCATATGAATTAGATATACCACTAGAATATATTGCACCGGGTGATTTTAAGGTGGCAAAGGCGTATAGTAGAACACAAGAGTTACTAGCTTTATCTAATCCGCCTACAGCAATATTTACATCTAATAACTTAACAACCCTAGGCTGCTTAAAGTATTTAACAGAAAACAAAATTCAAATAGGCAAGGATTTATCTATTATGGGTTTTGATGATATTGATACATTAAAGATCATAGACTTTAAGTTATCTGTTATCGATCGTGATGCGAAACTACAAGGACAAGAAGCAATGAATATCTTGGTACATAGGTTGAAAAATCCCAAGGAATCTGAAGCATCTAAAAGAATAATATTACCTCATACTGTTATTTTGAGGGGTTCTGAGAGGATTGATAAAGATAGATTATAATAAGAATTTTTTTGCATCAATGTGTAACCGGTTACACCGATAACCGATACCATGTAAATCGAAGAAAAAGCACCTAGTTAATGATTCTTTCTATGGATTCATTCCAATTAAGATTCTAATATATGAAAGCTTGGAGGAGAAAATTATGAATATTGCTAGTATGATAGACCACACAGTATTAAAGGCAGATGCAACAGTAGAAACAGTTACTCGTTTGTGTGAAGAAGCTAAAGAATATGGGTTTGCTTCTGTATGTGTTAATTCTTGCCACGTAAAGTTAGTATCGAAACTTTTATCAGGTAGTATTTCAAAAACCTGTTGTGTAGTAGGCTTTCCCTTAGGTGCAATGTTATCTACAGCCAAAGCATTTGAAACGGCAGAAGCCATAAGGCTAGGTGCAGAAGAAATTGATACTGTAATCAATATCGGTGCAGTAAAAGATGGAGACTATGAGCTTGTATATGAAGACATCAAAGCTGTAGTAGTTGCAGCCGATAAAAAGGCAATCGTTAAAGTAATCATCGAAACTTGTCTATTAACAGATGAAGAAAAAGTAAAAGTATGCGAATTATGTGTTAAAGCAGGAGCAGATTTTGTAAAAACATCAACTGGATTTAGTGCTGGAGGCGCAACAGCAGCAGACGTAGCTTTAATGAAAAAGACGGTAGAGGGTAAAGCCTTGGTGAAAGCAAGTGGTGGTGTTAGAACTGTAGAAGATATGAAGGCTGTAATAGCAGCCGGAGCAGATAGAATTGGAACAAGTAACGGCATAGGTCTTGTTACTGGCAAGTAAGATTAAGATAAAATATATAGTAGATTGAATATGGAGGAAAATATGGTTAAAAAAATAACTGTTTTTGGAAGCTTTGTAGTTGACTTAATGGCAAGAACACCACATTTACCAGTACCGGGTGAAACGGTAAAGGGTAGTATGTTTAAAATGGGTCCTGGGGGTAAGGGTTTTAATCAAGGAGTTGCAGCGCATAAGGCTGGGGCGCACGTAACAATGATTACTAAGTTAGGAAAAGATACTTTTGCAAATGTTGCATTAGATGCAATGAAAGAATTAAATATGGATACAAGTAAGGTATTTATAACTGAAAAAACAGAAACAGGATCAGCCTTAATTTTAGTAGATGAAAACACCAGTCAAAATGAAATCGTAGTAGTTTTAGGTGCTTGTAATACCATAAGTGACGAAGAGGTAGAATCTATTTCGGATATAGTAAAAGCATCAGAATACTTATTGACACAATTAGAAACGAACACTTCTGCAATAGATAAGATAATAGATATAGCCTATCAAAACGGGGTAAAGGTAATATTAAATACAGCACCGATACAACCAATAAGCGATGATATTTTAGGCAAAGTTGATTTGATTACACCAAATGAAGTAGAGGCGGAAATTTTAACAGGAATATGTATCGATAACGAAGAAAACGCTAAGAAAGCGGCAGAGTGGTTTTTTTCTAAAGGCGTAAAAAATGTGTTGATTACATTAGGAGGAAGAGGCGTTTTTATTGCTACGGATGAAAAACAAGCAATTATTCCGGCTTATAAAGTAGATGCAATTGATACGACTGGCGCGGGAGATGCTTTCAACGGTGGATTGGTTGCTGCATTGGCTGAAGGAAAAGATTTATGGCAAGCAGCGAGTTTTGCAAATGCACTTGCTGCAATAGCGGTTCAAAGACTAGGCACAACGCCAGCGATGCCAACAAGAGAGGAAATTGATGAGTTTATTGCTACACACTAGAATACATAAGAGATCAGGAGGAATGAGATATGCTTAAGACAGGAATTCTCCATCCACAATTGGCAAGAATTATGGCAGAGATTAGACATATGGATACATTAGTTATTGCAGATGCGGGGTTACCAATCCCAAATGGAGTTGAAAGAGTAGATTTAGGATGGAAAGAAGGCAATCCAGCGTATTTAGATGTTTTAGAAGAAATATTGAAGTATATGGTTGTAGAAAAGGCTACCTTTGCTACTGAGGCAAAAACGGTAAGCCCAACCTTCCATAAGAAAGCTTTAGACTTATTGCCAGAAGGTTTACCCGTTGATTATATAACTCATATTGAACTAAAAGAACAAAGTAAAAATTCAAAAGTGATTATTTTGACTGGTGAATTCACACCATATACGAATGTAATTTTAGTTGCAGGATGTGCATATTAATTCTAATTAGGGGTGAAGAAAATGCAGGATAAAGAACTTATACTTAAATTAGATTCCATTGTAAAAGTGTTCCCTGGGGTAAAAGCATTAGATGGTGTTCATTTAGATGTAAGACCAGGTGAAGTTCATGCTTTGTGTGGAGAAAATGGTGCTGGAAAGTCAACTTTAATGAAGATTATTTCAGGTTCCCAACCTTACTCATCAGGTAAAATGTTTATGGAAGGCGAAGAGGTTGTATTCCACTCAACAAAAGATGCGGAGCTCAGGGGAATTTCAATGATTTATCAAGAATTCAATATGGTAAGAGATTTATCAGTTGCTGAGAATATGTATTTAGGAAGATTACCAACTAACAGAACAGGTAAGGTGGATTGGAAGAAATTATATCAGAATTCCCAAGAAGTATTAGATAAGTTAGGGCTCAAGTTTAGTTGCAAAACAAAAGTTAGAAGTCTATCTGTTGCTGAATCACAAATGACAGAGATTGCAAAATGCCTAACTATTGGAGCTAAAGTTATCATAATGGATGAACCAACAGCTGCTTTAACGGATGAAGAAATAAAAGTATTATTTGAGATAATTGATGATTTGAAAAAGAAAAATATTGCGATCTTATATATTTCTCACCGTATGGATGAAATCTTCAAGATTTCAGATAGACTTACTGTTTTCAGAGATGGTAAATATATTGCCACTAAGAATATAGAGGATACGGATTATGATGATGTCGTATCAATGATGGTGGGACGAAGTGTTACGAATCTTTATCCAGAACGTAATTATGAACCCCAGGAAGTTATTTTCGAATTGCAAAACATAAACAGCAAGGGTATCCATAATGTAAATTTGAAGCTTTATAAGGGTGAAATCTTAGGAATTGCAGGATTATTAGGTTCAGGAACGATTGAGTTATCAAAGGTAATATATGGAGCCCTACCATTAATTAGCGGAAGCATTTTAATTGGTGGAGAAAAAAAGGATTGTTCTACACCTATTAAAGCGTTAGCGGCAGGAATTGGATTTATATCTGATGATAGAAAGCAAGAAGGCTTGGTTCTTATCAGGAGCATCAAAGAAAATATTTCAATGAGTTCATTAAAGAAGCTAACAAAAGGAATTCAATTAGATAAAAAGCTAGAGTTGCAATGTGTTAATGAACATGTGAAGCAGTTAAACATTAAAGTTAGTAATGTGCAACAAAATGCAGGAAATCTAAGTGGGGGTAATCAGCAAAAGGTGGTATTTGCCAAAATGCTGGAAGCAAATCCTACCATATGTATCTTAGATGAGCCAACTAGAGGGGTTGATGTTGGTGCTAAAGCGGAAATATACGCTATTATGGATCAATTAACGAAAAAAGGAAAAAGTATAATACTAATATCGTCCGACTTACCAGAACTCATTGGCATGAGTGATAGAGTTCTTATTATGAGAGAAGGGGAAATAATAATGAAGGTTTTGAAATCTGAGGCAAATCAAGAGATTATATTAGCCCATGCTTCTGGAGGTGTTAGCTTAAATGAATAACAATATAAAGAAAAAATTGATATTTCAGGTGAACGTATTTAGATCAGTTTTAATCCTATTAACGATTTGTGTATTTGCGGCATTTTTATCGCCAGATTTTTTAAGCTCATCAAACTTATTTAATGTTTTTAAACAAATTGCAGTTGCAGGCATAGTTGGCTGTGGTATGACCTTTGTTATTCTTACTGGGGGTATTGACTTGTCGGTTGGTTCTATAGTAGGACTAGCGGGTGTACTCTCAGCAGGGGTATTAGCTACAACAGGTAACCCAATCTTAGCAGTTTTAACAGCACTTGGAATTGGTTTGCTTTGCGGAGGAATTAATGGGCTTTTTGTAGCACACTTTGAAATTCCACCCTTTATTGCAACCTTAGGTATGATGACCTTGTTAAGAGGCTGTGTATTAGTCTATACAAAAGGATCCCCAATTCCAGTTAAAATAGATTCTTATAAGTTCATTGGAAAGGGCAGCTTATTAGGAATTCCTGTTCCAATCATTATTCTGATTTTATTATTTGTTTTAGCACATTACATATTAACACAAACTGCCTTTGGACGAAGTGTATATGCTTTTGGCGGGAATAAAGAAGCGGCTCGTCTATCTGGTATTGCAATTAAGAAAACAGAATGGATGGTATATGTTATTAATGGGTTATTATGTGGAGTAGCAGCGATTGTATTAACTGCAAGACTTGGTTCTGCACAATCAACGAGCGGTGGAGGCATTGAAATGGATGCCATTGCAGCTGTAATTTTAGGCGGGACAAGCCTAAGTGGTGGTACAGGCTTCGTTCTTCCAACAGTTGTAGGTGCTATGATTATGGGAATTATCGACAATATTTTAACGTTGATGAATGTGAATCCACATGCAACTAATATCGTAAAAGGTGCAGTAATCCTCATTGCAGTATTGGTTGACAAAAAAGTAAAAGATTTATCTGCAAAAGCAGAACAATAAATCTCAATATGAGAAAATTAAAAAGGAAGGTATCTATTATGAAAAAAATGAAATTAATCGCAACTTTATTAACAATGACTTTTGTGGCATCAGTATTTTTTACTGGCTGTGGTACTAAAACTGAGACAGCAGCTCCAGAAGGAACAGAAACATCAACAGATACAGCAGGAGATACAAAAGATGGATATGTAATTGGTCTATCAATGAATACACAAACAAATCCATTCTTTGTAGATGTAAAAGATGGAGTACAAAAGGCTGCAGATGAGCATGGAATCGAACTTTTTATTACAGATGCTCAAGATGATCCGGCAATACAAATGAAGGATATTGAAAATTTAATCACTAAGAACCCTGATGCTATTATCATTGATACTTGTGATTCAGATGCTATTGTTGCAGCAGTAGAAGCTTGTAATGACGCGGGAATCCCAGTATTTACAATGGATCGCCAAGCAAATGGAGGAGTTGTTATTGCTCATATTGGTTACGATGCAATTAAATCTGGTAAAATTGCTGGACAATATCTTGTTGATTCCTTAAAAGGAAAAGGTAAGATTGTAGAATTACAAGGTATCATGGGTACGAATGTTGCTCAAAATAGATCTGCTGGTTTTAATGAAATTATTTCAGCTAACGCAGGGATGGAAATAGTAGCAACTCAAGTAGCAGATTTTGATAGAGCAAAAGCGATGAGTGTAATGGAAAATATTTTGCAAGCAAATAAAGAAATTGATGGTCTTTATGCAGCAAATGATGAAATGCTATTAGGTGCATTAGAAGCGATCGAAGCAGCAGGTAGATTAGACGAAATTACGATGATAGGCTGTGATGCTATCGATGATACACTTGAAGTAATCAAATCTGGTAAGGTTGAAGCAACAATCGCTGAACCACCATTCTTCTTAGGAAAAGCAATCTTAAATACTGCATTTGATTATCTTGAAGGTAAAACAGTAGAAGCTACAATTGTTCTTGATAACAGCCTTGTTACGAAAGATAATGTAGATACATTAGTTACTAAAGAATAATTCATTTATACCTTTAACATTTCTTGAAACCCTCCCAATATACGTTCAGCGGGCCCTTGAGGCCCGCTGATTTTTTTTGTTAATTATAAGTTTTGAATAAGCTTAACAGTCATTCTTCTTGTCTTAGGCTTTCCTAGTCATTTTCCAAGTAACAAACATCAGGATAACGCCAAAAGGAATCAGCATTAAGCTAACGGGGTTCATAGAAGCGATGCCTACCATCCATGCTCTAAAGAAATTACCACCATCTAAGAAGCTAGTAAAAGTGCCTGTATATTCAGCCATTTGATAACCTGAATCAGCAGCCATTTTTGTATAAAAGGAAGCAAAACCTGATGCAACATAAAGGCTAGCAATGATTACTGGAATACCAAGTATAAAAGAACGGATAATATTCCCGTTTGTAGCCAGGCAAATAAAGGCAAGAGGTACCATCAAGGCGGTTAAATCTCCAAGAGGAATAAAGTTAATACCAGGAAGTAAAAAGGCGAGAAGTAATGCAACTGGAATGAGTAATAGAGCGGTAACTACTATGGAGGGTGAACCGAAAAGCACAGCCACATCAAGTCCCATATAGGTTTCTCCCATAGAGGGAAAGGTTTTTCGAATAAAGATTTTCATTCCCTCAGAAACAGGTATTAAAGCGCCGCCCAATATTCCGCACATAATAGGCAATATGTAAATTACTGCAGCAAAATTAATTGCAATTTCTGTTATACTTCTTAAATTATAACCAGCACCAATAGATAAGCCTGCTCCCAAAATCAAACCAAGTAGCATCGGTTCACCAAAGAAGCCAAGTTTTTTCTTAAGGACGTCAGGGTTAGCATTTATGTTATTAAACCGTGGAATCTGATTCATAAGCTTATTTCCAATGAGTGCAAATGGAAAGTATGCTGCTCCAGCCAAATGAGGAATACAAATACCTTCCATATCCATCATATCGTTTACCATTGGAGCACTCCATTCTGATAGCTTCAGGAGTATGATAAAGATGATTATAGACATGAAAATTGTGATTACAGGGTTAT
This sequence comes from Firmicutes bacterium HGW-Firmicutes-1, assembly GCA_002841625.1. Classification (NCBI taxonomy): domain Bacteria; kingdom Bacillati; phylum Bacillota; species Firmicutes bacterium HGW-Firmicutes-1. Next base: position 155,523 of record PHAG01000010.1, read on the forward strand.
GAGTTACCTGAAAAACCATAGCGCCTGCTAAGATAACGTGCCAATAATTCCAAATATCAATATTTACTGTTTTGGTAAGCTTTAGTACCAACAGTAAGACATTCGTCACCATAAAAATGACAAGTAGTGCAGGTGCTAATGGGAAGGCCCAAGCTATTGCTGCAAGAGGCGGCCAGCCTGCATCAAGTACATTGTAATGAAGTCCAGTACGTTCTATGAGAGCTTGAACTACAGGACTAATCACCATAACAAAGTAATCAAAGGTCATAAAAATTCCAACAAATCCAATACCTATAGTAAGAGCAGATTTTATCGCTACGGAAAGCTTGATCCTAAAAACCATTGATAAAATAAAAATGATAACTGGCAGTACAACATAAGATTTAAAACTTAGAAAATATAAAACAGCTTCTTTCATGAAAATTCTCCTAAAATAGTAGTCATTTATTCAGCCTTATCTTATTCATTTGATAAAGGAATATACTGTAGATGAGTATTGTTTTATAGCTCGATTACGTAGATTAAAACATCATTCTTTAGAGCTTAAGTCTTTAACACTCTTTCGTATTTTAAGCTCATAGTTTGCGATAAACTTCTTAATACCAGAATCTTCTTTCTCAAGTATCTGAAGCAAAAGTGTAGCAGCTTGCCGTCCTGCTGCGTTGTTATCAGAATGAATGGTCGTTAAAGGCGGATTAAGATATGCTGCGACATCCACATCATCAAAACCTACAATGGAGATATCATCTGGTATCCTATACCCAATTTCTGATAGATAATGCATTGCTCCTAACGCCATAAAGTCAGTAGAGGCAAATACCGCGCTTGGTTTAACTACAGACTGTTCAATTATGGTTTTCATGCCAGTATATCCACTCTCTATTGAAAAATCCCCTTCAGAAACATAAGCAGGATTGATCTGAAGATTATTTAATCGCATAGCTGTTTCAAAACCTTTGCGTCTTTCTTTTCCGGCAGCCGCATCATATTCCGGCAATCCAATATAACCAATTTCTTTATGCCCCATTTGAATCAAATATTCCGTAATATGCTTGGCTGCATGATAATTATCATGTAGAACACAAGGAAAATCTAAGAACTCATTTTCTTGACCTATCATTACAATGGGAATGGGGTATTTCTTTAAAAGATAATAATGTTCCTCTGTAAAGTTTACAGCAAAATATAAAATACCATCTACTCGCTTTTCTTGAAAGACCTTAAAATAATCTAATTCTTCTTTAGAATCAAATCTACTGTTGGCCAACATAATGCTGTATCCTTTACACTTTAGTATGTCTGTAATGGCATTAATCGTACTACCCAGGGAGTTGATATCCAATACTGCCACGGATATAATAACCCCAATGGTATTCGTTTTATGGTTTTGTAATTCTTTAGCCAAAGAGTTAGGGCGGTATCCTGTTTCATTAATAATATCTTCAACCCTCTTCTTAACGGCTTCGCTTACCGGGGTTGTATTATTTATTACTCTAGATACTGTAGCAATGGAAACGCCGGCTCTTCGTGCTACTTCTTTGATGTTCAATATTCTCACTTCTTTCTATGTAAATTTTCATAATCAATTACCTATAATCATACATAAAACGCATCTTAAAGTCAATATAATTAAGGTTAAGCAATTTGCTATAGTAACAATGTCATAAATAATTTCAATTTTGTCTTGACAATCTATTCAAATAGTACTATGATTTGTCTATGAAAAGCTTTACATGGTTTTAGTGACTAGCTTTATCAATGAAAATGAAGCAAACATATCGATGGAGGGAATGAAATGAAGAAATTAATTAGCACGATCCTTATTGCAACTTTAGTAACAGCTCTTTTTGTAGGTTGCAACAAAAAACCAGAATACGATGTTTACATTTGGCAGTCCAAAGGGGAAATGGCGGATGCACTTGATGCTTTGGCTAAAGTTTATGAGACGGAAACAGGAAAAACAGTAAAAGTAATTTCAAACAGAGCTTCTGACGACCATATGGGTCCCCTTAGAGCTGAGATGAACAAAAAAGATATGCCAACAGTGTATTCTATTCAAGGCCAAAGAGAATTAAACGAATGGCTTGGTGGAGGGTTTGTAGCCGATCTAACGGATTGGTCCTTTGCAGATCAAGTTGCATTTGGTCAAGGCGGTATTACTAAAGATGGTAAACTATATGGTATTCCATACAATATTGAAGGCTACGGTTTTGTTTATGACACCCAAATGTTGTTGGATTTAGGTCTTACTGATACGGATATCATAGCATTAAGAGATGGATCCTTTGAAGATTTTCAAGAATTTGTTGTTGCTCTAAATGCTTGGATAAAAGGCGAAACAGTAGCTGGAAAATGGGCTGTAATGAACAACGCAAAAAAAGAAGGAAATCTTAAAAATGTAAATAGCGTTATTGGGTTTCCTGGAAAGGCTGCCTGGGTTTATGGAGATCACCTTGTAAATATACCTTTTGTATATGAATTTGGGAATCAAGCAAATGCACTAGAAGCTAAGACGATTGACTTTACATATGCAAATCAATACAAAGCATTGTTAGATTTACAAATTACGTATTCTAAAGAAGGTTTTACCAACGATTTATTACAACATGATTACGATGAACAAGTAAAAATTAAATTTGGCGGTGGAGAAGTATTCTTTATTCAACAAGGTAACTGGGCTTATGGATCAATCAATGATATTGATGCAGAAAAAGCTGCAAGATTGGCTTTCATCCCATTAAAAGTACCTACAACAGTAGATGGTGTATCAATTCCAGAAAATCATCCAGATTCTATGCCAGTATTTGCGCCTAATTATTGGGCAGTGAATGGAAAGGTATCTGAGGAACTACAAAATGAGGCGAAAGCATTTATTGAGTGGATGTATACAAGTGAAGTAGGGAAAGATTATGTAGTTAATAAATTCAACTTTATACCAGCGGTAAAAGGATTTGAAGATGCTGACTTAGCTTCTATGTATTCCCTTGGTAATTCAGTTCTTGACTACGTGAATAGAGGCAAAGCGCTTGATGGAGTATTTATGGCAATGCCTGCTGGTTGGTCTATGAATGAGCTTGGGAAAAAGCTACAAGGTGCATATTTAACTTCTGGTAAACAAGAAGACTTTGATGAAGCGATTAAACATGCAATACTTAAATGGGAAGAATTAAAGAGATAACGATGGTTCAATAAAACCTTCCTAATAATAGATATATCAATCATTTAAACAGTTACAACATTAAGGTTATGGGCGGCTTAGCTCTATAACCTTAATGTTACAAATAGGAGGCGAACTATGAAACATTTAAGAAAATCCTTCCCGTTTTTTATCGCACCAGCTTTAATCGCCTATATTCTTGTAGTGATTATACCTTTTGGTATGGGCATTGTGTATTCATTTACAGACTGGAAAGGCGCGTATGTATCTGACTGGTGGGTTGGTCTTAAAAATTATGAAATTGCATTAACTGGTGCAGAGTTTCTTTATTCATTAAGATTAACACTTTTATTTACACTTTGTAATGTTATTTTTGTTAATGTATTAGCGTTTACTTTAGCTTTATTGGTTACAAGAGGCTTTAAAGGGAGCAATATTTTTAGAACCACTTTCTTTTTGCCAAATCTTATTGGGGGCTTGATTTTAGGTTACATATGGAAATTTGTCTTTGATGTTATCTTTGATAAAATGCTTTATAATGCAACCTTTATGGAAGGCTTTAGATATTGGCTACAAGATGAAAAAAAGGCCTTTTGGGCACTTGTTATTGTTGCAACATGGCAAATGGCAGGGTATATGATGATTATTTATATTGCAGCTATTCAAAATATTCCTGAAGAATTACTCGAAGCAGCGGATGTGGATGGAGCTAAATTCTTTAAAAAATTGAGACATATTATTATGCCTTTGGTAACCCAAGCGTTTACAGTAACAATTTTCTTAACGTTATCAAATTCCTTTAAACTACTAGATGCCAATCTTTCTTTAACAAATGGAGAGCCGGGCAGAACAACAGAGCTTCTTGCGCTACATATTTTCAAAACAGGTCAAGAGTATGGTCGTTATGGCCTAGCGCAAGCTCAATCCATCATATTCTTTTTCATGATTGCTGTTGTTACATTGGTTCAAGTTTATTTCAGTAAAAAGAAGGAGATTGAATCCTAATGAACAGAAAAAAAATAAGTTTAATTATTATATTTATTGTTACTGCGATATTGGCTTTGCTGTTTGCGTCACCACTTTATTTTATTTTTGTGAACTCCTTTAAGCCAGAATTAGATCCGAACCTGAATGATATATTAACAGAAACCATTAAGCTGCCTTCTACCTGGACACCTAAATATATTATTGAGGGATTTCAAGCGGTTAATTTTACCCAAGCATTTTTTGTATCTTTGCTGATTACCCTAACATCGGTAACTTTGATTATATTAGTTTCTGCTATGGCAGCCTGGGTTCTAGTAAGGGTAAAGACAAAGATGTCAACAGTACTTTTCTTTTTCCTAATAGCATCAATGTTGATACCATTTCAATCACTGATGTTTCCATTGGTTAAGTTTATGTCCATTCTTGGACTAGATAATTTAGCAGGATTGATATTTATGTATATTGGATTTGGTGTAAGTTTATCGACCTTTTTATTTCATGGCTTTATAAAGAATATACCAATATCACTTGAAGAAGCAGCCTATTTAGATGGCTGCAATAGTATCCAGTTATTTGTTTTGGTGATTTTACCGCTATTAAAACCAATCATTGTTACTGCAGCGGTGCTTAATGTAATTTGGATATGGAATGATTTCCTTTTACCATTCCTTATACTCCAAGACATTCAGACAATTCCATTGGCGATGCAAAATTTGTCCAAAACCTATTCTATTAGATGGGATTTATATATGCCAGTAGTATTGTTATCTATTGTTCCTGTTTTGCTTTTCTACTTCTTTGCACAAAAGCACATTATTAAGGGCATAACTGCAGGGGCTAATAAGTAATAGAACTACTATAGGAGGCAGGAATGAATAAAAAACAACAAGCGGACTTATGGATAACGGAGCATAAAGGGAACATTAATGAGAGGTTTAGATTGAGATACCATTTAATGGGTGAAGTCGGATGGGTAAATGATCCAAATGGGTTTTCCTATTATAATGATTATTATCATTTATTTTACCAATTTAATCCCTATCATTCCAGGTGGGGTCCGATGCATTGGGGCCATGCGATAAGCTTAGATTTAGTGAAGTGGATACATCAAGAGGTCGCGCTAGCACCGGACTCCAATTGGGATCAAAATGGTTGCTTCTCAGGAAGTGCAATTGTACATAAAAATCAATTGGACATACTTTATACAGGTCATATTGTCGCAAATCCAATCGAGGAAAGTCTTCAGGTACAGAATTTGGCTATTTCTGAGGATGGGATTCATTTTGAAAAGTATCTTAATAATCCGGTTATTGGAGCGAATCAAATACCAGAGTTTGCTACTAAAAAAGATTTCAGAGATCCTAAAATAATCCATATGGATGACCGTTATTATATGTTAGTTGCCTCCATGTCCACAGATGGAGTGGGGCAAATACTTTGTTATGAGGGACCAGACCTTACAAATTGGGGTTTCTTAAATGTATTTTTAAAGGGGTGTAAGGAGCTTGGTAAAATGTGGGAATGCCCTGATTTATTTAAACTAGGGGATACAGATATACTTATGCTTTCTCCACAATATATGCCAAGACAAGATGCCCGTTTTAACAATCTCCATAGTGCCATTTATATACTTGGAAATAGTGATTTAAAATCAGGAGTCTTCGAGCGTACTCATTATTATGAGATTGACTGCGGTTTCGACTTTTATGCACCACAAACGGTTACTACAGTGGATGGCGGCATCATCTTAATTGCATGGATGGATATGTGGGAAGACCCTAAACCAACAGACGATCTTCATCATGGTTGGGCTGGAGCTATGACCTTACCGAGATTGTTAAGTTTGAAAAACAATAAGATATATGCAAATCCTGTAGACTCGATTATAGACTATCGTAGAAACAAGATAGAATATCGGAATATACACATGAATGGGGCAATTACAATTCCAGGTTTTTGTGGATCTTGTTATGAGTTGTTCCTTGAGCTTGATTTGACAGATACAAAAGACTTGATTTTTTCTAGTTATTTAAGAGTGGATCAACAAGAATATACTTTATTAACCTATACGCAATGTACTAATACACTCAGTTTAGATCGTAACCATTCGGGAGTAGGATTGTCAGGTAAACGTGAGATCATATTTGCGAATAGCTTAGAGAGTTTGAAGCTTAGGATATTTGTTGATATATCTAGCATAGAAGTATTCATAAACGATGGAGAATACACCATGACCTCTAGAATATTTCCATCGGAGCTGTCACAAGGAATCGAGTTTTATACGAACCAAGATTATGTTGTGAATGAGATAGCTAAATGGGACATTATTTTGTAGGACAGTCAAAGTATAGGGACTTATTATATGATAAGAGAGAGGTAAATATATATGCTATTAGGTGCAATTGAAGCAGGTGGAACAAAGATTATATGTGCTGTTGGTAATGAACAGGGAAAAATTTTGAACTTAATTCGAATCGACACAGATATTCCAGAGGTATCTATTCCGAAGGTAATTGAGTATTTCAAGAAAAATCCGGTTGAAGCTATTGGTGTTGGTACCTTTGGGCCAGCAGGAGTAAATCCAGCATCACCAGATTACGGATATATCTTAAAAACGCCAAAGTTGGCTTGGGCAAATTTTAACTTTTTAGGTGCACTAAAAGAACATTTTAATGTACCGATGTGTTTTGATACAGATGTAAATGGAGCTGCACTTGGAGAACATTTATGGGGAGCAGCTAAAGAAGTTCATTCTTGCTTATATATAACCGTTGGTACGGGCATCGGTGCAGGGGCTTACATAGATGGTAAATTATTACATGGATTGTTACATCCAGAGATGGGGCATATTTTAGTGAAACCCTATCCTAGAGATACCTATGGGGGTTGCTGTCCATTTCATGGAAGCTGTTTAGAAGGAATGGCTTCTGGACCTTCAATAGAAAAAAGATGGGAACAAAAAGCGCATCTATTACATCCAACCCATATTGCTTGGGAAATTGAAGCTTATTACTTGGCTCAAGGAATACTGAGTTATATATTAATTCTGTCACCAGAAAAGATCATTCTTGGTGGTGGTGTTATGGGACAGCAGCATTTGCTACCACTTATCAGAAAGAACGTTCAGTCACTTTTAAATGGTTATTTGAAGCTAGAGGAATTAAATGCTTCAATTGATCAATATATCGTTAGCCCAAAGCTAGGTGAAAATGCGGGCACTTATGGCGCATTGGCGTTAGCAATACAAGCAATCCAATAAGAACTCAAAATTTGGAGGCTACATATGAATATAATAAATGAAACATCTTTTCAGTTAAGAAGTGAAGAAAATTTAAAGCAGTTGAAAAAAATATATGATGACATCTATAACAGCAATAGCTATTGGAAGCGGCTAGTAGATTTAATGAAAATATCTGCCCTGCAGCGACCGATCTATTTACAGGAGATGGATATAAATGATTTTAATTGGTATGTAGAAGAAGATGTGATAGGAATGACTTTTTATGTAGACTTATTTGCGGTAGATGTGAAGGGGATCAAAGATAAAATACCTTATTTAAAAGAGCTAGGTATCACCTTTATACACTTTATGCCACTACTTGAAAGTAGAGAAGGTCAAAATGATGGTGGATATGCGGTTAAAAATTATAAAGAGCTTGAACCTTCTCTAGGAACTATGAAAGAATTTCAAGAGCTAATAGAGCTATTGGGAGCCAACGGTATTAAGGTTTGTATAGACTTTGTTGTAAATCATACGGCAAAAGAACATGAATGGGCAGTTAGAGCAGCTCGTGGAGAAAAGAAGTATCAAAAAATGTATCTCATGTATGATACTGATGAAATACCAAGACTTTTTGAGCAAACGGTTCCAGAAGTGTTCCCTAAGGTTTCCCCAGGAAACTTTACCTATTACGAGAGCTTTCATAAGTGGGTTTTTACTTCTTTTTATGAATTTCAATGGGATTTGAATTTTCAAAATCCATATGTTTTTGAACAAATAATCGATATTCTTCTTTTTTTGGCTAACAAAGGGATCAATGCAATTAGATTAGATGCAATACCTTTTATGTGGAAAACAGTAGGAACCAACTGCCGAAATTTGCCGGAGATACATAAGTTATTAGAAATGATGCATTTGATTGCTAAGATTGTTTGTCCATCTGTTATTTTATTAGGAGAAGCCATTGTTGAACCTGAAGAAATCATTAAATATTTTGGCGTGGAGCAAGTCGAATGTCAGCAAATGTATAATGCCACTTATATGGTGAACATTTGGAATGCGCTTGCAACAAAGGATATTAGGTTGCTAAAGATAGATCAAGATAGACTCCAGGTACCTCCTTGGGGTACTTGGATTAATTATATCAGATGTCATGATGATATCGGATGGGGTTTTAATGAAGAAGCAATTAGAAATTTTGGATTTTCACCTGAAGCGCATAAGCAGTTTTTGATCAATTTTTATGAAGGTGTATTCCCAGAAAGCTTTTCTACGGGTGAGCTTTATGAGTTTAATCCTCAGACTCTTGATGCAAGAAATTCGGGGACATTGGCTAGCTTATGTGGTTTAGAAAAGGCGATTAAAGGGAAAGATCGATACCAGTTAGAATTAGCACATAAACGTATACAGCTTATATATGGTTTGCTTTTGGCTTCATCTGGGATTCCGCTGATTTATAGCGGTGATGAGATTGCAGCAATGAATGACTATAATTATAAAAATGAACCGAGTAAAGCCCATGATTCAAGATGGCTTCATAGAAGCAGATTTGATTGGGATCAAGCAGAGAAGAGAAATGATTTAAGTACTTCCGAGGGAATTATATTTAATTGCATTAAAGAATTAATAAAAACAAGAAAGATGCAACCAATTTTTAATTCTACAATTAGAGTAAAGACGATTGAAACAACTAATAAATCTGTTTTTAGTTTTTATAAAGTCAAAGATGACAAAACATTTATTGGGATCTTTAACTTTTCAGAAGATCGTCAAGCAATAGATACAAAGGTTTTTACCAATCAAGGACTTGCTTTTACGATGAAGGATTTGATTCAAGGAAAAACAATTGAAAGTAGTTCAGAGAAAATTCTTGTTGGGCCGTATGAGTTTTTATGGTTAATGTAACTTTGCTTCCAATCGTTTAGATTGGAGGTAGTGAAATAAATAGTATAGATGTAACTTTTAAACAATAGAATCTGATACAATAAGCGACTTAAGGGGGCTTAATTATGGCAAATTTATCATTACGAAACATTGAAAAAACATATCCCAATGGATTTTCTGCTGTTCAAGATTTTAATTTAGAAATAAAAGACAAGGAATTTATTATATTTGTTGGCCCGTCTGGTTGTGGTAAGTCAACAACCTTGCGTATGATTGCAGGTTTAGAGGATATTTCAGGAGGAGAGCTCTACATTGAAGATCGACTGGTCAATGTAATCGAGCCAAAAGACAGAGACATTGCAATGGTATTTCAAAATTATGCATTGTATCCCCATATGTCTGTATATGACAATATGGCCTTTAGCCTTAAACTAAGAAAGATAAATAAACAAGAAATTAAAAAACAAGTTGATGAAGTAGCAAAGATTTTGAGTATTGAAAGCTTATTGGATAGAAAACCTAAGGAGCTTTCAGGAGGTCAAAGGCAACGTGTTGCCATTGGGCGTGCGATTGTACGTAAACCTAAGGTCTTCTTGTTTGATGAACCACTGTCAAATTTAGACGCTAAATTAAGAGTACAAATGAGGATAGAACTTGCTAAGTTGCATCATAAGCTACAGACTACATTTATTTATGTAACCCATGACCAAACAGAAGCGATGACGTTAGGAACTAGAATTGTTGTTATGAAGGATGGAATTATTCAACAAGTAGATACACCACTCAATCTTTATGCTAGACCAAAGAATAAGTTTGTTGCTGGCTTTATTGGGTCACCACAAATGAATTTTTTAGTTGCGAAAGTAGAAAAGAGCGCAGAGGGAATAACGTTAACCTTTGGTGAGCAATCCATATTGTTACCAGAAGGTAAAGCACAAACATTGATAGAGGGTAATTATATTGGTAAAGAAGTTGTAATGGGCATTCGTCCTGAAGATATACATGATTCGGAAATATTTATTGAAGCCTCAAAGAGAAGTGCGATTGAAGCTCGTGTGAATGTAACGGAGCTACTTGGGGCTGAAGTATTTCTGTATCTTTCGGTAGATACAAGTGAATTGACAGCTAAAGTAGCTGCAAGATCTACAGTACAACCAGGAGACACTATAAAAATTGCGCTAGATTTAAACAAAGTTCATATATTTGATAAAGAAACAGAACAAGTTATCACGAATTAATAGAAATATCCATTACTAGGGTGTACTAGTATTAAGTATATTAAGTTTGCGAAGGGGCTTAAAAAAATGTTTCACTATGACTTGAATATAATTCCTTTCCATGTATAATTAAAACAGTTGAAACTATACATATAAACGATAGTAATTTTAATAATGAAAAGACATGGAGGTGTATTAATGGGAGAATATCCGAGTCAAAATGATGAGATTGTCAGTGTTAAGGAATGGTTAGGATCTATGGCGTTATTGCTGATACCTATTGTAAACATTGTATTAATGTTTGTTTGGGCATTTAGTACTGATGTAAAAAAGAGTAAGTCCAATTTCTTTAAAGCACAATTAATTCTTACAGGGATTATATTAGGAATTTATTTGATTTTTTTAGTTTTAATAATGGTTTTTGCAATTACAATGAGCAATTTCTATTAAAAAGCAATGAAGTTAAAATAAAAGGGTGTTCGATGAACACCCTTTTAACAGCTGGATAAGAGGTAATAAAAGTGAATGCGAATTGGTGTGAAAGCGTTGTAATTAATGAAAAATATTATATGGATTTTTCGACCAGTGATTTACATGGAGATAGGAAAATCAACAAGGTGATACATACGCATAATATGTTAGAGCTTTCGATTGTAAAATCCGGAACAGGTAAATATTATATTGGTGATGAGGTTTATGATGTTCAAAAGAATGATATATTTATTATCAATAACGTAGAAGCACATGGGATCGAAATGAGTGAGAAAGAAAGCCTAACGAATATGGTAATTCATTTTGAACCCCGTTTAGTTTGGTCGGGTGAAAATGATTTTGATTTAAGATATTTGAAAATATTCTTTGATCGAAGTAATAAGTTTTGCCATAAGCTGGATAACAATAATTTGGCAACCAAGAAAATTCAAGAACTGTTTTTTGAAATGGAAGAAGAGTTTTTAAGTAAGCAACCAGAATTCAATTTGATGGTAAAAGTAAAGCTTTTGAATATGCTGGTGCTTTTGTTAAGGCATTATAACTATGTATCAGATGAAAATACCCATGAAGAAAATAAATATGAAATTAAAATTATCAACAAGGTAACAGATTATGTTGATAATTATTATTATAAGGATATTAAGTTACAAGAGTTAGCGGATATGGTACATATGAATCCAACTTATTTTTCAACTTTTTTTAGAAAATATAATGGTTTGACCTTAACAGAATATATTGTTCGTAAAAGAATTTCTAGGGCAATTGAATACTTAAAGGGTACGGATAAAACAATTCTAGAAATATCAGGTTTATGTGGATTTAATAATTCTGCCAATTTCAATAAAATGTTTAAAAAGGTGACTGGAATGACACCTACACAGTTTCGTTAAAAATTTGAAAGCTTCTCACTTGAGAGGCTTTTTTTATAGTAATAAAGTTCTGCATAAGCAGTTGGAAAAGCAGCAGATAGGTACCGAGAGTTTTAACTCGGCGTATAAATAACCAAGTTCTTTAACGCGGCGCTGCCGATTTTCTTGGTTAAAAGAATTAGTACAGGAGTAGTTGTTTTGTATGAGAAATAAGTTTGCATATATATGAAGATAGTTGAAGATGCAAAGATTATAAGAGACTATAATAAAGCTATAAACTGACAAATCGATTATTTAAAAGGAGGAAAGGTGAATATGGAAAGGAAGTTAAGAGTTGGGATTATTGGCTGCGGGGGTATTGCTAATAACAAGCATATGAAAGCATTGGCGAAAATTAATGAAGTAGAAATGGTTGCTTTTTGTGACATCGTTGAAGAAAGAGCACAAAAGGCGGCTAAAGAATTTGGTATTAGAGAGGCAAGACATTACATAGACTACAATAAATTATTGGCGGAGAACAAATTAGATGTCGTACATGTTTGCACACCTAACAATTCCCATGATTTTATCACAATAGCGGCGTTAGAAGCTGGCTGCCATGTTATGTGTGAAAAACCAATGGCTAAAACTGTTGAAGGTGCAAAGCAAATGCTTGAAGCCTCCAAAAGAACAGGAAAAAAATTGACTATCGGATATCAAAATCGTTTTAGACAAGATTCTATCTATTTAAAGAGAGCTTGTGATCGTGGTGATCTTGGAGAAATCTATTTTGCAAAGGCGCATGCACTTCGAAGACGTGCTGTACCCACTTGGGGCGTATTCTTAAAGGAAGAGGAGCAAGGTGGAGGACCGTTAATTGATATTGGAACACATGCACTTGATTTAACACTTTGGATGATGAATAATTACAAAGCAAAAAGTGTTGTAGGTTCTAAATATAGTAAATTAAGATATGACACAGAAACAGGGAATGCATTTGGTGATTGGAATCCAGAGGAATTTACAGTTGAGGATGCAGCATTTGGATTTATTACTATGGAAGATGGAGCTACGGTTATTGTTGAATCCAGTTGGGCATTAAACACTTTAGAAGTAGGGGAAGCCCAAACTACACTTTGTGGAACAAAATCGGGTGCAGATATGAAGGATGGGCTAAGAATAAATGGTACTGAATTTGGAAAACTTTATGTGAAAAAACCAGAGATGGGCTTAGGCGGTGTTGCATTTTTCGTTGGGGAAGGCATAGATGAAGAGGATGCAGAAGCAATGAGTTGGATTGATTGTATCATAAATAATACAGAACCAGTGGTTAAACCTGAAGAAGCACTTGTAGTAACGGAGATATTAACAGCTATTTATAAATCAGCGGAAACTGGTCAAGCCATTTACTTTAACGGAATGTAGGCGAAGCTTGCATTCGGTTACGAAATCGTAGCGAATGCGGGGGTTTTGTAACATTGACATAGGAGGATTGAAAAAATGAAATTAGGTGTATTTACGGTATTATTTGGAGAGAAACCTCTAGAAGAAGCATTGATATATTTGAATAAACTAGGTGTTAGTATGGTAGAAATTGGTTCTGGAGGCTATCCGGGAGCAACCCATGCCAATCCAGATGAACTATTAAACGATGATGTAAAGCTTCAAGCCTTTCAAGCCTTGTTTGTAAAATATAACATTCAAATCAGTGCTTTAAGTTGTCATGGCAATGCAGTTCATCCTCAAGAGACAATTGCTTCAGAGTTTCATACAGCGTTTGAAAAAACGATTTTATTAGCGGAAAAGCTGGGTATTAAACAAATCAATACGTTTTCAGGATGTCCTGGAGATAGTGAGCATGCGTTATACCCTAACTGGGTCACTTGCTCGTGGCCAGAAGATTATACCAAACTATTAGCATATCAATGGAACGAAGTGCTAATCCCTTATTGGAAAAAGGCAGTAAAATTTGCATCAGAACATGGTGTGAATAAGATTGCATTGGAAATGCATCCAGGTTTTTCGGTTTACAATACAAAAACTTTATTGAGATTAAGAGAAGCAGTTGGGCCTGAGATAGGTGCAAACTTTGACCCAAGCCACTTGTTTTGGCAAGGAATAGATCCTGTTGCTGCAATTCGGAAATTAGGGGATGCAATTTTTCATTTTCACGCAAAAGATACAAAAATTGACCCGTACAATACTGCAATAAATGGTGTTTTAGGTACTTCCTATGATGAAAATGAAGTGGACCGAGCATGGCTTTTTAGAACAGTGGGGTATGGACATGATTTACAGACCTGGAAAGATATGATAAGCGCACTGAGAATGGTGGGGTATGATTATGTCATTAGTATAGAACATGAAGATAGCTTAATGAGCATGAATGAAGGTTTAGAAAAGGCAGTTGATTTCTTAAAGCAAGTACTTGTCTTTGAAGAAAAAGGCAGTATTTGGTGGGCATAATTAAAAACGGTTTATTGACTTGGAGGTATAGAAAATGAAAAGATTAAGAGTTGGTATTATAGGTTGTGGCAATATTTTCCCTATGCATGCATATCCTGCAATGAAAAGAGAGGAAGTAGAGCTTATTGCGGTTTGTGATAATAAGGAAGATAGAGCTAAAGAAAAAGCTGGGGAGTTAGGATGTAAATATTATGTAGATTATAAAGAGATGATTGATAAAGAAAAGTTGGATGTTGTCCATATTTGCACACCACATTATTTGCATGCACCAATGAGTATTTATGCTGCAAATGCAGGTGCCAATGTACTTACAGAAAAGCCTATGGCCATTAAACTTGAAGATGCAAAAGCAATGCTGGATGCAGCAAATGAAAACGATATATTACTGGGGGTTATTTTCCAGAATAGATATAATCCGGGAGCAAAATTGATAAAAAACACCCTAGAAACTGGTCAATTAGGCAAGATTATTTCTAGTAAGTTGGCAGTTACTTGGAACAGATCCGATGATTATTATTCGAAAAGTGACTGGAAAGGCACCTGGGAAATGGAAGGGGGAGGTGTTATTATCGATCAAGCAATTCATACCATGGACCTAATGAGGTGGTTTATCGATAGCGAAATTGATTATGTCGATGCTACAATTAGTAATCGTGCACATGAAATTATTCAAGTAGAAGACAGTGCAGAAGGCGTTGTTGTATATAAAAATGGAGTTGTATCTAGTTTCTATACGATTAACTATTACGGGTATGATGCACCGGTAGAAATTGAACTTCATTGTGAAAAGGGAATTGTTAAAATGGAAGCTGACAAAGCGATCATAATGTTTGCAGATGGGAAACAGCTCATAGCTGACAAAAATCCGAATGAATCCTTTGATTATGGAAATGTGAAAAGTTATTGGGGCGTAAGTCATGTTAAACAGATTAATAATTATTATGATTCTCTTGAAAAAGGGATCAAACCATATATTGCAGCAGAGGATGCATATAAAACGCAGAAATTGATATGTACTATTTATGAAAGTGGAAAAGAACTCAAGAGAGTCAAATGTTAAATAAAATGAACCCTTAAGTGTCACTTTAAAAGGCTTTATGCAAAAAATATGTTAAATTTCACCAAAATAAATTGAATTTACACCCAACATATGGTAAAATCATACTTACATTTAATCACAATTTATGGAGGGAACCAAATGAAAAAGATTTTTTCGATTTTTTTAGTATCACTACTTATGCTAACCTTACTTGCAGGATGTTCTCCAAAGGAAGAAACTGCTACTACTACTCCAGAAGCTCCGGCAACAGGCGAAGTTTCAGAGGCAGGTATTGTAAAGTTAGGTCTTGGCCAACACACATCAATAGCTAAATCAAAAGATCTTGGAACTGACGCTGATGGCAAAGAAGTTCTTCCTCTTGGACAAGTAGACACTGTAATAGTTGCTGCTGGTTTTGATAAGGATGGTAAAGTCGTATCAGTAACAATTGACAATGCACAAACAAAGGTAAACTTTGACAATGCACTTCAACTTACTACTGATTTAACAGCGGAATTAAAAACAAAAGCTGAATTAAAAGATGAATATGGTATGATTAAAGCGTCATCAATTCAAAAAGAATGGTATCAACAAGCTGATGAGCTAGGAAAATGGATGGTTGGTAAAACTGTCGATGAAATAAAAGCTATGAAGGTTGTTGAAAAAGATGCAGCTCATCCAGCTGTACCTGATGTTCCTGAGTTAACTTCTCTTGTAACTGTTTCTGTTGAAGGATACATTGCTGCACTTGAAGAAGCATTCATCAATTCTGTTGATGTAACTGGAGCGGTAAAGGTTGGACTTGGACACAATATCTCAATAGCTAAGTCAAAAGGACTTGGAAAAGATGCTGAAGATAAAGAAGTTCTTCCTCTTGCACAAGTTGACACTGTAATGGCTGCAACAGCATTTGATGCAGATGGTAAAGTTGTGGCAACAGTGATTGATAATGCGCAAACAAAAATTCAATTTGATAACACTGGAAAAGTTACAACTGATAAAGCTGGTGAATTTAAGACAAAAGTTGAATTAAAAGATGAATATGGTATGATCAAGGCTTCATCCATCCAAAAAGAATGGTATCAACAGGCTGATGAATTAGGAAAATGGATGGTTGGTAAGACAATTGATGAAATCAAGGCTATGAAGGTAGTTGAAAAGGATGCAGCTCATCCAGCAGTACCTGATGTACCTGAACTTACATCACTTGTAACAATAAGTGTTGAGCATTATGTTGCAGCAGTAGCTGAAGGTTTTGAAAAAGCTAAATAATAATAAATAACTTACTTACATAATACTTTAAAATTCCCCCACTAGTTGGGGGAGTTTTATTTAAATAAGGGTGGTTTGCTTGAAGAAGAACATATGTAGGGTAATGGCGTTGGTTCTATTCACGATAGGACTTTCTGGCTGCCAATCAAAGACAAGTGATGAATACAGTAAATATAGTGAAGGGTTTTTTGACACATTTGATACCTTAACTCAAGTGGTTGGGTATGCAAAGAGTGAAGAAGAATTTAAGTCTTATGTAGACAAAATGCATGAGAGGTTTCTTGAGCTACACAAGTTATATGACATATATAATGAGTATGAAGGTATGAACAATATAAAAACAATTAATGACAATGCAGGAATTCAGCCAATAAAGGTTGACAAAGAAATTATCGATCTAATTATCTTTGCTAAAGATTGGAATAAACGCACAGATGGTCGTACGAATATTGCGATGGGTTCTGTACTTAAAATATGGCATGATTATCGAGATGCAGGAATGGATGATCCTGAAAATGCTAAGATCCCCCCCTTGGAATCACTTAAAGAAGCGCAAAAGCACACAGATATTAACAAGGTTGTAGTTGATGTTGAAAACAACACCATATACCTTGAAGATGAACGAATGAGTCTTGATGTAGGGGCTATAGCAAAAGGCTTTGCAACTGAACTTGTAGCTCAGGAAATCATTGCTGAGGGATTTGAATCTGGAATTATTTGCCCAGGAGGAAACATTAGAGCTCTTGGAAAGCCATTAGATGGAATTCGAGAAAGATGGGGTATTGGTATTCAAGATCCTAATAAATTCATCGCAACGGACGAAGAAAATGTTCTTGATACTATTTTTATCAATAACGCTTCAGTTGTAAGTAGTGGTGATTATCAAAGATATTATATTGTAGAGGGTGAAGTTTTTCATCATTTAATTGATCCTACAACGCTAATGCCTGGCGAATACTTCCGTGCGGTAACAGTTGTTGCTGAGAATTCAGGAGTAGCAGATTTTATGTCTACAACCTTATTCTTAATGCCATATGAAGAAGGCAAAGCTTTGATAGATAAGCTTGGAGGAATTGAAGCGGTCTGGGTAATGCAAGATGGAACGGTGCAAGCAACTGATGGAATGAAAAAAATTATGAAAAGCAATGGTGCTACAGGAACAAAAAAACAATAGAAACGGTACATTACTTTATTTACCTCGTTGCATAATAAGAGAATAAGCGGTATAATATAAGAAAATAGAACAATATTAGGCAATTTATGCGACAAGACCGGTAATTTTTGGGAATTATGAAAATAAGACAAGTCATGGAGGATACTGGGTATGAATAATAACAAAAAGCTAAATATTAAAATTGCTACTGTTTTAGTTCCAGCATTTGTAATTGGTTTAATTGTTTTTAATTATTTTATGAATTCAACTTTTGGAGGAGTAATTAAGAACCTCGTTGATGCACGAATTGAAAATACTCGTAACGAGATTGAAACCACCTTGGCTTCGTCAGGAGGATTATCAAACCTATTGGCAGATACGGTACAACATGCAGGTGCATCTCTTTCCCAAGATCAATATCAAGCCTTATTAGAGAAGTATGTTCAAGCAAATGATGCAATCTATGGAGCAGGTATTTGGTTTGAACCAAATAGTTTTGATGAGAACAGGAAATTTTTCGGACCTTATGTATATAAAGACGGAGATCAGTTGGTGTTTACGCAAGACTATGAAGCTGAAGACTATAATTATCCAGAGCAAGATTGGTATAAGCAAGCTGTTGCAGCAGATGGTAAAATTGCATGGACTAGCCCTTATTTTGACGAACCATCCGGTATTATATTTTTAACTGCAGGTAGGGTTGTTAAGGACGAAAAAGGTAAAGTAATTGGGGTTGTTACAATTGACCTTGATATATCTACACTTGGTGAACAAATTAATTCGTGGGTAATTGGTGAGAATGGAAAGACCTTTTTGCTTACGCAAGATAATCAATACATAGCATTAAGCAATAGTGATCAAGTAATGACCAGTATAAATGAAGATAAAGATAAGCTCCTAGCAAGTGCAGGAGAAGTCATTAAGAATAATAAGGAAGTAAATTACTACGATTCAAAATTTAATGGGCATATATTTGATGTAAAAAGTATTGATGAAGTAGGGTGGAAAGTTGGAACTTTGATCTCAAGAACTGACTTTTTTGGTGTTGTTACTATTATGAGCATAGGTATTAGTCTTCTTATGGCCCTTTTGTTAATAGTAGTATTTATCGTAATCGAAGCAATCGTAAAAGCAGTAAAGAGCATACTCCACACTACTGAAAAACTAGATCAAGGTGACTTCAGTGTTCAATTTGCAGGCGCGAGGAATGATGAGCTAGGACTTCTTACAAAGGGCTTAAATAAAATGGTAAGGACCTTTAGTGAAATTATTTCTAGCATGGTTTACTCTTCGGACGAAGTGATTGACAAATCAGAGCATACGATGCAACGTACTGTTGAGATGAAAAGGATGGCAGTCGATCAAGCGAATGCATTAGGTGAAATTACAATTACAATGAATGAAATGACCAAAGCAATAGGTGAGGTAGTTGAAAATGCAAACCTATTGGCGCATATCATGGAAGAAACTTTGAAAAATGGCAAAAATGCCAAGGAAAATGCAGAAGAGGCAGTGGAAATTTCGCAAAAGGGTAAGGAAGATATGGATCAAATTAATTCTGAAATGACAGGAATTAAGGAGTCCATAAGAGCAATGTCGAACTCTGTATTAGATGCGGGAAGCTCCGCCGAAGAAATTCGGAATATCATTAAATTTATTGAAAATGTTGCTTCCCAGACCAATCTTCTTGCACTAAACGCTGCTATTGAAGCGGCTAGAGCTGGTGAAGCAGGAAAAGGCTTCTCGGTAGTAGCAGATGAGATTCGTAAGCTTGCTGAATCAACCTCAACATCTACGAAGCAAATATCTTCGCTTGTAGAAAATGTTATTAGAGTAATCAATGTTGCGGTAAACGAAACAAATAAAAATGTTGAAGGTATTAACAACAGTGCAACATTAATAAGTGACACGGGGATCATGTTTGAAAATATTCTAAATGCTGTGAAAAATACGTACGAAAAAATACAAACGATTATGGATGATGTTGATAAAATCAATCTCATCACCCAAGAGCTTGTAAGTACCACAGAGGAGCAATCTGCAGGCTCTCAAGAAATATTAGCGACGGTTGAAACTGTAAACGATATGTCGGTAAGCCTTCTTGAGGATACAGAAAAGGTTGTTAATAATGCAGATGATTTATATTCTGTAGCGAAAAAACTTCAAGATATCATTTCTAGATTTACGGTGTAAGCAATCATTATAGGGACATAACAGGTATTAGTTTGTTATGTCCCTAATTTAAACTATTGGATAAGTATTTTACATCATGCCTTTAATATCTTGTACTAAATTTTCTGCTTTGTTGAAGATATTTTTGCTTTTTCGTTGAACACGTCTTAAATCATTTTTATCAAGATTTAGTAGTGCAACAGAAGATATCCCAACTAAGCCTCCAATTAGCATGCCAGTTGACAATTTATTCATAATAGAACTCCTTTCATATGATATAGTACTAGTCTTCGATTAGGTACAACAAAATATGCTAGCAATAAATGGTTTATATCCACAGAAAATAATAAGATAAAAAAAATATACACAGAACAATATGGCGAAGTTTAGGGAAAAATGGAAGCTATCTTACAGTTACCCACATAATCCGGAGGTTATCAACACAAAAGTGTGGATAATTCCAGGGGAAAAGTCACTTGACATCATGTGACTTTTGTACTATTATTAGAGCATAAAATGTGAAAAAGATATCAATTCTAATGTGTTTTCTATTAACTTCTGTTATATTTGGCTATATAATATGAGAAATGAAAAAAGGTGTTTGGGTGAAATATATACTTTCACCTAATCAAGGACTGAATTTATAGTAAATATGCCTGCATAAGATTTGTCGAGCAATTTAATCTAGGATTAATAATTAAATAATCATTTGAGTGCTAACAAAAAAGTGGCTTTGAAATTTATAGTTGACGAGGTGTTGACGTAAGTTTTAAGTGCTTTGCTGTTCTAAAAAATATACCTAGAAAGTGGTGAATTTATTTGTATAACATGTTGGTTGGTTATATTGAAGATTTAAAGGACTATACGATCTCCTTTAATGATGCCCTAATAGAGCTTGAAA
This sequence comes from Firmicutes bacterium HGW-Firmicutes-1, assembly GCA_002841625.1. Taxonomy (NCBI): domain Bacteria; kingdom Bacillati; phylum Bacillota; species Firmicutes bacterium HGW-Firmicutes-1. The sequence continues at coordinate 176,331 of PHAG01000010.1, forward strand.
AAGAGACTGATAAAGTAGAGATTATCAATACTATTTTTCGAGTTGCTCATACAATAAAGGGTAATTCAGCTACAATGCAATTAAATAAAATAAAAGAAGTTATGCATACTATGGAAGACATCCTTTATGATATTAGAGAAGGTAGCCGTCTTATGACTAGCGAACTTGTTAGCGTCCTTTATTCTTGCCACGATTTCTTAGAAGATTGTATTTCAGTCATTGTAATAGAGCATACAGATGTGAATATAAATACGGAAAAGCTTCTTGAAAAACTTATTCGTATTAAAAATACTGGCCTAGTTAAATTATCGTCAGAAATTAACAATGATGTAGGCATTTCTGACTTTGATGAACAAGGCACGAAGGAATTTCCATTTACAATAATTGAAGATATGCAGGAACTTATTAGGGAAAATATGAACAGAGGGTTGTTCTTATATCATATAAGTATTGATTTAGATGAAGATACAGAAATGAAGAAGATTAAAAATGTTCTTATTTTCAATGATATAGAAATGCAAGGCCATATCATCGATGCAAGGCCTCAAAAACTACAGCAAGAAGACATGGCTAATGCGGTTATCGTATTTAATCATTTACATTCAGACTTTTTGGTGCTATCAGAAAAAGACAGAAGTGAAATCTGTTCACAATTAGATTTAGATGTAGATATTGTTGCATATGAATGTAAAGGTATCTCGGATAGACAATTTGCAGATTATTGTGATCTTAATAAGAATGGTCACTTCATACAAGATGCCATTGATCATATCAATAAAATAAAGATAGAAGCATTAGATATGAGAAGTGATTATGTAAAAAATGAAGCAATAGAAAAGATTCTTAATAATTTTAGGCATATCAGTGAAATTATAAAAAATTCAGAAAGTTATTATGCTAAGATGATTATTACTAAAATGAGTGATGTATTAAACAGTATGGATAAAAATAATATTAGTTTTGATGTAAATGATATGCAGGCCTTTGTATTCTTGTGTACGAAGCTTGCAGAGTTAGTTGAAGATCCATCTCTTGAGGTTAATGGAAACTTTATAAGTCAAATTGAAGATAGAATGATGATATTTGTCGAGAAATATAGGCATGAGAGAAGAAGAATTGGTGATCTATTAGTTGAAGAAGGAATCATAAGTCAAGAGGATGTAAAAGATATTTTAGAATTACAAAAAAAAGAATATAGTAATTTAAAGTTTGGACAAGTTGCAGTTCTTGGTAAGAAAGCTACAGCAGATGACATTATCAATACACTACTCAAGCAAAACGATGAAAGTGTGACAGGAAAAGCGATTGATTCAGACGATTTTATTCGCATTTCATCTCAAAAAGTAGATTTGTTAGTTGAAATGCTTGGGGAACTTTCTATTTATCACACTGAGCTTGAGCAGTTTACAAAAGAAGAGTTGAAAAAAACTGATAAAACGTATAACCTTATGCCTAAAATAACAAAATCGATCAAAGGGATTCAAGAGCTTTCTATGTCTCTTAGAATGGTTTCGGTTAAGTCGATGTTACATAAACTTACAAGAATATCTAGAGAAACAGCAGCAGAATTAGGAAAAAAAATTACTATCGTCCTAAATGGAGAATACACTGAAGTTGATAAAAATACGGCTGAAAAAGTAATGGATCCATTGATGCATCTTGTAAGAAATGCGATTGCTCACGGTATTGAGGATGAAGCAACACGTATTGCTCGTGGAAAGTCATTAGCGGGGCAAATAAAAATTAGTGCAGCTTCAAGAGGGGGACACGTTTTTTTTGAGGTCTCAGACGATGGTGGAGGAATAGATAAAGAATTAATATATAACAAAGCGAATGAAAAAGGTATGCTGGAGGAAGGCAAAATATACGCGGAAGATGAAATACTCAAGTTCATTTTTCATCCAGGGTTTTCAACACAAGAAGCTATTAATAGTGTTTCTGGTAGAGGTGTTGGTATGAATGTAGTTGAAGAGGAAGTTTTAAGAATAAAAGGCAGGGTAGAGATCAGAAACGAATTAGGTAAGGGTTGTTCCTTTATTATCAAAATTCCTATGAATTTAGCTGTTCTGAATGGGACTATAATTGAACTAGAAGAGGAACGCTATATTATCCCTACACTATATATTAAACAATTTTTAACACTTGAAGAAGGCAATTGGATTTCATTACAGGGAGAAAAGAAAGCTGTAAGAATTAGAGATAGCATAATTCCTATTATAACAGGAGAGGATATTACACGAAAAAAATCTATTTATAATGAAAATCATATTAAGGAAGTAGCAATCATAGAATTTGAGCAAAAACAGCTTGCCCTAATGATAAATAAAGTTCTTGGGAGGCAAGAAATTGTTGCAAAGCCTTTAAATGAAGATTCGTTTAGAGCAGAAATATTTTCAGGTGCATCAGTTTTAAGTGATGGAAACGTGACGAAGGTATTTGATATAGAAGCATTGTACAAGTTGATTTAACCAAATGGAAGAATTCCCCCACTTCTTAAGTATGGAAATTCATTCCAACATTAACATTAACTGTTCATAATTCATCGTAATGTTGTTGTCAGCAATGAGGAGAATAGATGGGAAAAATAAAAGTATTGATTGTTGATGATTCCGCATTTGTAAGAAGTGTATTTTTAGAAAAGCTTTCCCAAGACTCAGAAATTGAGGTTGTGGGAGCCGCTGAAGATGCATATATTGCAAAAGATATGATAAGAGACTTAGATCCAGAAATAATCTTATTAGATATAGAAATGCCACGAATGAACGGGTTAACCTTCTTAGAAAGAATTATGAGAACTACTCCTAAAAAGGTAATTATTGTGAGTTCTCTAGCAGAGCAAGGTGGAGAAATCGCATTAAAAGCTTTAGAGCTTGGTGCACTTGAAGTAATTGCTAAGCCGGGTGAAGCATATTCCGTTGAAGAAATGGTAGATCAACTTATAGACAAAATAAAAGCAGTTCATAGCATTAGTATTGATAAAAGCAAGGAACATATTCCGGCGTTATTTGATAAACATAAAACCAGTGGGAACAAATCCCTTGTACGAGCAACCAATAAAATTATAGCAATCGGTGCATCGACTGGCGGCACTGAAGCAATACAGTATATTTTAGAAAGAATGCCGGTGAATTGTCCACCAATTATAATCGTGCAACATATGCCTCATTATTTTACTAAATCCTTTGCAAATAGGTTAAACGATGTGTGCGAAATCAAGGTAAAGGAAGCTGAAAATAGAGAAATCATTGCACCTGGAAAGGCACTCATAGCGCCGGGTAATATGCATATGGAGTTATCAAAAAGTGGAGTGATTTATAATGTTAGGTTGATGGATGGGCCGTTGGTTTATCGTCAAAGGCCTGCAGTGGAAAGATTATTCCAATCTACTGCCCAATATGCGGGTAAAAATGCAATTGGAGTAATTCTAACGGGTATGGGAAAAGATGGTGCACAAGGTCTTTTAAAGATGAAGGAAGAAGGCTCTTATAATATTGCACAGGATGAAAAAAGTTGTGTTGTATTTGGGATGCCAAAGGAAGCGATAGAAATTGGAGCTGTTCATAAGATCTTACCATTAAATCAAATAGCCCAAGAAATTATTAAGGAATCAGAGAGATAATAACCATAAATGAGACATAATATCTGTTTGCAAAAATATAAAAGTATGATAAAATATATATATAATATGGGATGAAAGAAGGCGAATCGCTATGAAGAATAATTGCTTTTCCTTCAACAACTCAATACATGTACTTGCTTTCTAAGCAACAGGTCTCGCAATAATAGCGGGATTTTTTATTTACTTTTTTTGATGACATATTTAGACTGCTTAGTAGACTTAGTTTTTGCTTTAAGTAATAGAAAACAAGGAGGCGTTACTATGGTTAAAAATTATGTAATCGACACAAATGTAATGATTCATGATCCTGATTTTATGTACAAATTTAATGACAATAATATTATTTTGCCAATATTGTGCATTGAAGAGCTAGACAATTTAAAAAAGAGAGAAGGTATTGTTGGATTTAATGCGAGAAATGTTGCGAAAGAGTTACAAATGCTAATGGGAGTCGGCGATATTTCAACCGGGATACTATTAGAAAATGGAGGCACATTAAGGGTTGAGCTCAATCATATGCAAACTGACTGGCTCCCTAACGGTATAGATATAAATAAAAATGATTCAAGAATTATTGCAGTAGTTAAGAACCTGCAAGAAGTAAACAAGAATATACAAACCATACTGGTTACAAAAGATGTTTATATGTCAATTAAAGCACGCTCTTTAGGTATCGATGTTCAAGACTACCAAAATGATAAGATTACAACAGATGATGTATATAAAGGATACATTGAACTATTCCTGAATTCATCTCAAATAGATATGGTATATAATGGAGGATTGAAACCTCCTACAGATTTAGGAGAAGAAATTTATCCAAATGAATTCTTCCACATTAAGAGCATAGATAATGTAGGACATGAAGTATTAGCAAGATATGATGGTGATAAAATTGTACCATTAAAATATGCAAATGAAACTGCATGGGGATTGACACCTATAAACAGAGAACAAAAAATGGCTTTTGAACTTTTAATGAATCCGGACATTCACTTTGTTTCCATTACAGGTGGGGCTGGTTCGGGTAAGACGATATTAGCTACTGCTACGGCACTACAAAATGTAATTGAAACAAACAAATATCGAAAGATTGTATTTGTAAGACCAGTCGTTGCAGCTGGGAATGACATTGGTTATTTGCCAGGAACTGAAATTGAAAAGTTAAAACCTTGGATGGGAAGTTTTTATGATGCGATAGAAAATTTAACTGATCTGAAAGAAACCAATGGTAGCAAAACAACATACGGTAAACCAACCTTTACAGTAGATGACTTTATTGAACAATATAGACAAAGAGGTGTTATTGAAACAAAAACCTTTACCTATATGAGAGGGCGTACTTTTACAAATTCACTTATTATAGTTGATGAAGCACAAGAAATGACACCACATCTAGCGAAATTAATGTTAACTAGGGCTGGAGAAAAATCAAAGTTTGTATTCTTAGGTGATCCAAGCGATAACCAAATTGATAATCAGTATGTAGACTCAAAGTCAAATGGGTTAATTTATACGGTAGAAAAAATGAAACCGTTTAACATTACAGGGCATGTTAGTCTAAAACGTGTTGAAAGAAGTCCACTTGCTGAAATTGCTGAGAGTAATATGTAGAAACAAATAGGTAGTTTAATAATAAGTAAAAATCCCCTTATTTGGGGATTTTTACTTTGAATAAAATTAGCCATGAAGTTGTCATTTATAGAATATAATGATAAAATAGTTGTATATTATTGGCTAAACGCAAGACTAATTGTATTATGGGGAAGGAGATATTTCTTTGAAAAATTTAAGAAGTCAGTTCGGAGTGGTATTGATGGTTGTTCTAATACTAGCTGTCATTTTTTCTGGGTGTGCAGATAAAGATAAGAGGGATAGCAAGAAAGATCAATCAAAAGAGAAAGAAGTGGTTACAAGTGAGGACATTGATGCAACAAGAGAAGCCTTTGATCAATATTGTGAAGCGCTTGCAAAAAGGATTATTGAAGATTCGCCATTAAATGCTACTTTTATGTATGGAGATTTAGAAAGTCGTGGGCTTGAAAGCTTGCTATATGAATTAGATGATGCAAGTATTGAAGCAACAGAGGCACAAATTGAAGATGCAAATAAGGTTTTAGAATATTTAAAAACTCTTGATAAGAAACATTTAACAACAGAACAAAAGAAAACCTATGAGATGTTAATATTTCAAAATAAAAGTATAGTGGCAGGAGAGGATTATATTTACTATTATAATGCCTTCCAACCATCTTCAGGTGTGCAAATTGATATACCCATCGATCTAATGCAAATCGAATTAGAATCTGAAAAGGAAGTTGTCGCATATATAGAAAGGATTAAGCAACTACCGAGATTATTTAAACAATTTATAGAGTATGAATATGAACGAGCAAATAAGGGGTTAACGCTCCCTGAAAATTTATATGAAACTGTATTAGAACAAATGGATGAGCTATTAGTTGAACCAGAAAAATTTATATTGTATTTAAGCTTTTGTGATAGAGTGGATCTATTACAAAGTATTGACACCGCCCAAAAGGATAAGTATAAGGCGGAATTTTTAGAGATTGTTAAAAATGACATTTATCCAGTATATGACGAAATGAAGATAGCCTTAGAGGAAATAAAAACACTGACAACAAATACGATGGGACTACCAGAGTGGGAAAATGGTCAAGAGTATTATGATTATCTAGTTAAGTATGGAACGTCGTATAATATAGATGCTGAAGATTTAAGGCAGTGGGCAGAAGACCGATTAGGCGAAGCCAGTTATGAAATTCAGCTATATTTCTCGAACCATCCAGAATTCGCAGAAAAAGAATTGTCAGAGATACTTCCACAAATCGGAAATATGGAAGAACTCTATAAAATGGAGGAACAATTCTTAGAAAAATCGTTTATGGACTATGGTATTGTTAGAGCATCAGAAAACAGGATACCGCCCTATTTAGAAGAACATTTACCACCAGCATTTTATTTTCCTATTTCTATTGACGGAGAAGATTATGGGAATATGTATATGGCTGAGGAAGCCTTTAGCAATGTGAGCATGGAAACTTTTGAAATGGATATTCATGAAAATATTCCAGGTCATCATTTGTATTTTAGCGTTCTATATGGGAGTGATTTGCCATTAATTCGCAAGGTATATGATTTTTTAGCATATACAGAAGGATGGGCTCAATATGTTCAGGGTAAAACTTATAGGTTTTCAGCAGAGGACGAAGAAACTGCAAGGTTTTGGGATAACTTTTTAGCCTTTAATGCAGCATATAGTGTTATCCTAGATATTGAAGTAAATTATGATGGAATGCCTAAGGAAGAAGCAATCAACAAGATGATAACATTTGGTTATGACAAAGAAGGAGCAGAATCTTCCTATAATAGAATGCTAGCGAATCCATGCGAGATGATTGACTATAACTATGGATCTTATGTAATAGAAAAATACCTTAAAGAATGTATGAATAAACAAAAAGCGAACTTTAACATAAAAGAATTTCATGATTTAATATTACAAAATGCGGCATTACCATTTACTTCTATGGATGATGTTATAGAAGAGTATCTTGAAAACTAAAATTTTGCAGCTCAGAAACAGGTCTTCTTGTATATTGTTACAGGTTTGAGGCAGGCTATAATAGGATTGTTATTTTATAGATATCTGTTATAATATACATATAGAAATAGTATTGTAATAAGGAGGAGTAAGATATGGGAAAGATTGGAATTATAGGTGCGATGGAAGAAGAAGTTTTGGCGTTACGTGAGAAACTGAAGGTGACTGATGTTAGAAGTATTGCTTCTTTAGAATTCTATGTTGGTACTCTCCATGGTAAAGAAATTGTTTTAGTCAAGGCAGGAATAGGTAAGGTAAATGCTGCCATTTGTACACAATTATTGATAGATTGTTTTCATATAGATTCGGTTATTAATACAGGAGTTGCAGGAGCACTAAGTGATGAGTTGAATATTGGTGATATTGTCATTTCGGTGGATGCAATTCAACACGACATGGATGCAACGGGATTTGGGTATGAAAAAGGTGTTATTCCTAGAATGGAAGAAAGTGTATTCAAAGCAGACAAGAGGCTAGTTCATATTGCGGAAAAAGCCAGTGAGGTACTAAGTGTTAATACAAACATTTTCACAAAGAGAATTGTTAGCGGTGATCAATTTATATCAGATCCTGAAAAGAAAAAAGAGCTTATAAAAGAATTCAGTGGTTTTTGTACTGAAATGGAAGGTGCAGCCATTGCGCATGCTTGCTATGTCAACAAAATACCGTTTGTAATTATAAGGTCTATTTCAGATAAGGCTGATGACTCAGCAGAAGTAAACTTTTCCCAATTTACGCAACTAGCAGCTGCTAATTCGTGTAAAATGATAGAGAAAATGGTCGATATTATGTAAAAATAATTTATCATTTACTTCCCTATCTCAACAAAATAGAACAAGGCTTAAGGTGTATAATAGCCCTATATATTGTTGAAGGGGAGGAATTAGAATGACAGAAATAATTAATGGTGTTGTTGGTACCATTATACTATTTATATTTGTGATTGGAATTTTTTGTAACTATGTTGTTAAGAAGAAGTATGATAAAATGTTTGCGACCATGAAAAATAAAGGTCAAGACAAGAATCTGCTCATTATCGAAAGAGATTATCGTCATGGTTACTTGAAAGATCGAGTCGAACGTATTAAGGTATTTGTAGAAAAAGAATACTATGAAATTAAACTATGTAACATACCATTATATGCCTTTGAAGATTTTACGATTAGTGCGGTGTATTTCGCAGCATTACTAGGATTAACATTTACAGTTATTTTAGTTGCACTTCCGCAGGTTAATCTCTACGACCGCATGTTACATATATTCTTTTTAAGTATTGAAGGGCTTTTGCTTGGAACGATTTTAATGGTATTTAGGACTATCCTAGGGATCAACGCACAAAGAGATATTTTTAAGGTGAATCTATGCAATTATTTAGAAAATGAACTTGAACTATTTGATGAGGCTGAAAAAGATGATGAAGGCAATTTGTTTTTACAAAAAATTAATATTGAGGATACAAAGAGTCAAGAATGTGCTGAGAGTAGTGGTCAAAATACTGAATTTGGCAGCAGCGTTGTTTTCGATTTTTCTGACAGTAGACAATATGAGACAAAAAGCGTAGAAAATGATTTTGATGAAAGAGCCTTGTTACAGGTGTTGGAAGAAATATTGGGATAAAAGTTAATTTGTTAAAAGGGAGCATCGTTAAAGGTGTTCTTTTTTTGGTTGTCGACAAAAGCATTTTTTCTGATAGGTGTGTACTAATTCTTGGCAGTAAGTGTTCATTTTTCTGGCCTTACCCTTCGGCCGGTCTGACGAAAAATGAACACTTACTGCCTTTTGTATTCATCTAGAAGAAAAAATGCTTTTGTCTCTGTTTCGTAATTGATAAATAATTAAAATGTCAACAACCTGAAAGGAGCATCTTTACGATGTTCCTTTTTTGATATAGTTTAACCGATGTGCAAGCGAAGATCGCATTCGGTTACGAAACCATAGCGAATGCGGAGGTTTTGTAACATTGACTTTAATTTATCTTCTTGCATACGAAGAAGGTTTTGGATAAGGGGGTGGAATTTAGGAGACATTATATAGGAACAAATGTTTGCAATAGGAACAAATGTTTGGTATAATGGGGATATAGTATATAAGGAGGTGGTTGGGGTGTTAGATACTAGCATTATGGAGAAGCTTACTGTGTTAACTGAGTCGGCTAAGTATGACGTATCGTGTGCCTCTAGTGGTATTGAGAAAAGGAATAAGGGAGGCATTGGTAATTCTACGGCAGCGGGTATTTGTCATACTTGGGCAGCGGATGGCAGATGTGTTTCGTTGCTAAAGACACTATTAACAAATGATTGTATTTTTGATTGCGCTTACTGTGCAAACAGATCGAGTAATGATATTAAAAGAGTTAGTTTTACGGCGGAAGAGATTGCTACTTTGGTAATTGAGTTTTATAGAAGAAATTATATAGAGGGACTCTTTTTGAGTTCGGCTATTGAGGTGAGTCCAAATGCAACTATGGAGAAGATTATTCAGACTTTAAAAATACTGAGGAATAGAGAAAGATTTTATGGGTATATTCATGTAAAAGCTATTCCAGGAGCTGATCCGGAGCTTATTCGACAGGCCGGTGAGCTTGCAGACCGTATGAGTGTTAATATTGAGCTTCCGACGGAAGAAAGTCTTAAGCTGCTAGCGCCCCAGAAGAGTCCTAAGAAGCTTTTTTTACCTATGGCACAGATAAAAAAGGGAATAGATGAAGTGAAAGAGGAAAGTGGAAAATATAAATATGCGCCAAAATTCGTACCAGCTGGACAATCAACGCAAATGATTGTGGGAGCTACTGCGGATAGTGATAGAAGTATTTTATTTGCTGCAGAGAATTTATATAAAACTTTTAGTTTAAAAAGAGTATATTATTCAGCATATGTACCTGTCAATGCGGGAGCAAACTTACCAGCGATTCAAACCGCCCCCCCACTTCTGAGAGAACATAGGCTATATCAAGCAGATTGGTTATTGCGATTTTATAAATTTGAAGCAAATGAATTGTTAAGTGAACAAGAAATGAATTTTGATTTAGACTATGATCCAAAAATGAATTGGGCATTTCGGAATTTAGATAAATTCCCAATCGAGATTAATCTTGCTGACTATGCATTGTTACTTAGAATTCCTGGGGTAGGGGTACAATCTGCTCGAAGAATTGTGCATCAAAGAAAGATTTCACCGATAAAGTATGAGGATCTGAAGAAGTTGGGAATTGTAATGAAGAGAGCAAGATATTTTATTGTTTGCGGGGGAAAGTATTTTGGCGAGAAGAATTTAGAAGTTGAGGGTCTTAAGAGAATTATGAATCCAAAGCCAAATTATGAACAATTATCTTTGTTTAACCTAACAAAGGAAACTTCCTTCCTTTCTATGAGCATGAGGTGATATATATGATCTATTTACATGATGGTTTATTTGATGGATTTTTAACGTGTATATATCAACATTACTATGGACAGAAGGCTTCAGGAATATTTGATGTAAATATGTATACACCCTGTCTTTTTGATGAGGTCATTGCCATTGAGACGGATACTGAAAAAGCGAGAAAGGTTTATGATAGTATTTTCGCAAAGCTTTCAGAGGAAGTTTATTGGACTGTTTTTTATACGTTTTTATCTAACAATCCCAACAAAGATTGTTATTTACTACAGTATCTGATTACAGCCTTTAAGATGGGACAATCCATTTGTTTATTGCATTCACATGATGTCACCTATCCAGTTAAGCGCCTTAGTAAAAAGGTAATGGGAGAAAGTCATCGATTTTTGGGGATTCTTAGATTTTCAGATGTTGGTAACTGTCTCTATGCTCGAATTGAACCAGAAAATGATATTTTAATGTTATTATCCGACCATTTTGTAGATAGATTTAAAAACGAACGTTTTATAATTCATGACATTAAGAGGGGAAAAGCAATTATTTCAAATCAGGGACAGTGGGTAATAACAGACTTTGAGTTGAATGAAAAAATTATATATGGAGAAAAAGAGCTTTTATTTCAAGGACTTTGGAAAAAGTATTTTCAAAGTATTGGTATAGAATCACGTATAAACCCGAAATTGCAGCAGCAATTTGTACCACTAAAATACCGAAAACATGTAGTAGAATTTCACTCAGATAGTAAATGATGGGTTTTTAAATAAAAAAGGAGCACCGTAGCTTACGCTAGGTGCTATTGTAAAGGATGAGGGGGAGAGTATTTAATATGTAAGAGGTAACTAATTCTTACTGACATATCATAAAACAAAAGTGTGTACAAAGTGTGTAGAATATGTGAACAATATGTTAACAATGAATATTTCTTGGAGTTTTATGTTGAATGTAATACTTTTTTAACATTTTGTAAAGATTTGGTATTGTTTTAGTCAGTAATTCGGTACAAATTTTGCTGTTTTTTAAGCCCTTATATCAACCATGGAAAAAAATGGAGATATTATGTCCTTTATTTCCTCTAATTCTTCATTTGAATAGGCAGTAAATATTTCTGGAGTTAACTGGTAGTTACTTGGTTTATATTGTTGCAAGACATATTTTTTAGAACCACTTAACCATTTACCAATCAATTCTAAATCTTCAAGCGTATGAAACTCTTTTACTACAGTTGTCCTAAATTCATAGGATATGTTGCTTTCCTTTAACAAATTTATTGTTACTTCAATACGATTTACTTGTTCAGTCGTAATTCCTGATGTAAGCGGGTATTTTAGTTTGGAATTTTTAATATCCATGGCTACATAATCCAGTAGATTTCGTTGAAATGCACTTTCCACTATGTTAGGCATTAGTCCATTTGTATCTAGCTTTATTTTGTAGCCAATATTTTTAACTTCTTTTAGAAAGTCTAATAAATCCGCGTGGAGGGTGGGCTCTCCACCTGTAATACAAACGGCTTCATGGGTATTTTTCCTGGTTTTTAAAAAATCCAAAAGGGTATTTATCGACATTAAATCTGAAAGGTTATTTAATACTAGGTCACGGTTATGACAAAAGGGACAACGCATATTACAACCACCAACAAATATTGTCGATGCAATTTGTTCAGGATAATCCACTAAGGATGTTTTTATTAAGCCTTTGATTTGCATGACAGCCTCCAGAAGTCTTCTTGATTTTTATTCGAAAAAATGATAATCTCATTATAGCATGACTATGCGTTAAATAATAAGATAAACTTTTAAAAACAATCCTTCTGAATATATATGAAAGAGGTGCAAATTTGACTGATGAATATTTTATGCAGGAAGCCCTTTATGAAGCTCAAAAAGCATATGAACTGAAAGAAGTGCCTATAGGAGCAATCGTTGTAAATCAGGGAGTCATTATTGGAAGAGGTTATAATAGAAGAAATACGGATAAGGATCCATTCGCACATGGAGAGATGATGGCAATTAAAGAAGCTTCTTTAGCTATTGGGGATTGGAGGCTGGAAGAATGTACCCTTTATGTAACGCTAGAACCTTGTCCAATGTGTGCAGGGGCAATTGTTCAATCGAGAATACCCAAAGTAGTCATTGGAGCGCCTAATTTTAAATCTGGAAGTGCGGGTACAATTATCAACATACTTAATGTAGAACGCTTCAATCACCAAGTGGATACAATTTATGGTGTGTTAGAGGATGAATGCGGCGAATTAATTAAAGGGTTTTTTAAGAGCTTAAGGAAAATTGAAATATAATGTGTTTGATTTTTGAGATGGTATAAGGCATGGAGTTAGCTCTATGTTTTTTTTATTTACTAGGAATGTTCTACTTTCCACGAAGCATAGAACAAAGCGTTAGATAGCATAAATTATTACGTAACGCGCTGACAAGCGCTTTGTTCTTTGTAGTAAGGGTATTTGGATTGGAACATCCTATTTTCTTGAGGGTGCTTATGTATTATAGGCAAGTTGATTAGTAGTTATATACAAATCTATTTTGAATTCCTTGTGCATATCGTAGAAGTTTAAGAAACTGCTTGACGAAGAGTAATCAGAGGGAGTATATTTATATCATAAGACATCAGACAACAGACAATCCCTCAGGAGGTTTTAGGATGAAGAAATATGAAATAATAAGTGAAATCATTGACAGTGGTGTTGTAGCTGTAATTCGTGCAGAATCGAGAGAACAAGGTAAGAAAATCATAGAAGCAGTGAAAGCTGGGGGCATCAAAGCACTAGAAATCACATTAACAGTGCCAGGTGCTATAGACATTATAAAGGAATTGGTAGAAGAATATAAAAATGAAGCTGTAATTATTGGTGCAGGTACGGTTTTAGATCCTGAATCTGCGAGAGCTTGTATTTTAGCAGGGGCAAAATATATTGTGAGTCCATATTTTGATCTAGAAACGGTGAAAATGTGTAATAGATATGCGATTCCAGTGATGCCAGGTGTTATGAATCCCCGTGAGGTAGTTATGGCATTAGAAGCTGGTGTTGATATCTGTAAAGTATTTCCAGCGGAAGCTTTTGGACCATCTATCATAAGTGCTTTCAAAGGACCTTTGCCACAGGGAAATTACATGCCAACAGGCGGTGTTGACCTAGATAATGTTAAGGAATGGATATCTAGAGGAGCTATAGCAGTTGGGGTAGGTAGTGTACTTACCAAAGGTGCAAAGAATGGCGAATATGAAAACGTAACTGAAACAGCAAGAAAATTTGTTGAAGCGGTTAAAGAGGCGAGATTAGGATTGAAATAATTATATATTTTGGAGGAAACAATATGAAGAAGATTATTACAATGGGTGAAATCATGTTAAGGCTATCTACGCCAGAGCATCAAAGATTCGTTCAAGCAGATACCTTTGAAGCGGAATATGGTGGAGGAGAAGCCAATGTTGCAGTTTCCTTAGCCAACTATGGTTTAAATGCACAGTTTGTTACTAAACTTCCCAAGAACCCCATTGGTCAAAGTGCGATTAACCATTTAAGAAAGTATGGCGTAGGCACTGATTATATTGTAAGAGGCGGGGAACGTGTAGGAATCTATTTCTTAGAACATGGTGCCTCTATGAGGGCGTCTGCAGTGGTTTATGATCGTGCCCATTCCTCGATTTCAGAAGCAAAAGCATCTGAATTTAACTTTGATGCTATTTTTAAAGATGCGGAGTGGTTTCATTTTACAGGCATTACGCCTGCATTAAGTAAAGAAGCAATACAGCTTACGGAAGAAGCATTAAAAGCTGCAAAAAAACATGGTGTTACAGTCAGTGTTGACTTAAACTATAGGAAGAAGCTATGGACATCAGAAGAAGCAAAAGCGATCATGACCAATTTGATGCAATATGTAGATGTTTGTATAGGAAATGAAGAAGATGCGCAGAAGGTTTTAGGCTTTAAACCAGGAGAAACAGATGTTAACAAAGGCGAGTTAGAGATTGAAGGCTACAAAAGTATTTTCAAACAAATGATGGAGAAATTTAATTTTAAATATATTGTGACAACCCTTAGAGAAAGCTATTCAGCTTCGGATAATGGCTGGTCAGCACTTATTTATAATGGTGATGAATTTTATCAATCTAAAAAGTATGACATCAGAATTGTAGATAGAGTAGGTGGCGGTGACTCTTTTGCAGGGGGGTTAATTTATGGGTTGGTGAAAACAGGAGACTTCAGATATGCACTTGAATTTGCAGTAGGTGCTTCAGCACTTAAGCACACGATTCATGGTGATTTTAATCTAGTAACGGTTGAAGAAGTTGAAACCTTAATAAAGGGTGATGCTTCAGGTAGAGTACAGAGATAACTCAATCTAGGAGGATTCTTGTGGAACAAAAAGAATTAGAAGTAATTACTTTTGGTGAATCGATGGTACTCTTTAGCCCAGATTCTAAAGGACCATTGAGGCATATACATCAATTTATGAAATCTATAGCAGGTGCGGAGTCTAATGTAGCAATTGCTTTGGCACGATTAGGACATCAGGTTGGCTGGTTTTCTCGGTTAGGTGATGATGAGTTTGGTCGTTATATCGAATTTATGATACGAGGCGAAGGCATCGATGTCTCAAGAGTGATAAAAGATTCAGATCATCAAACAGGATTGTTGTTTAAGGAATTGTTTGAGCATGTGAACCCTAATGTTTACTATTACAGAAAGCATTCAGCAGCAAGCTACTTAAAAGCTTCAGATTTAGATGCAGAGTATATTCAAAAGGCAAAGATTTTGCATATAACAGGGATTACACCCGCAATCTCACAATCAGCACGGGAAACAGTATTTGAGGCTATTAGGATAGCGAAAGCAAGTGGGGTGATCATATCCTTTGATCCGAATATCAGACTTAAGTTATGGTCTATAAAGGAAGCAAAGGAAACACTTCTGAAATTATGCAGTCTGGCGGATATTTTATTTCCAGGTAAGGACGAAGGAGAATTACTCCTTGATGAGACTTATACAGATGCAATCATTGAAGGTTTTCATGAACTTGGACCAAAAATAATTGCATTGAAGCTTGGTAAAGAAGGCTGTATTGTATCAGATGGTACAATAAAAACCTGGATTAAGGGATATACAGTAGATCAGATTGAAGATACGGTAGGTGCAGGTGATGGTTTTGCTGCTGGGTTTTTAAGCAGTTATTTAAAAGGCAATGATATCGTAACCTGTGGTGATTATGCGAATGGTGTAGGCGCTATGGCTACACTCGTTAGAGGCGATAGTGAAGGCTTTCCTACCCTTGAGCAGCTCCTTTCTTTTACAAATAAGATTAAACACATAGAACGTTAAAATTAATTAGGAGGAAATTGATATGATTATTAGAGAACCATCCAATTCAAAAGATGCAAAACATTACACAACCCAGAGGTTAAGAGAAGAATTTCTTATTCAAGAATTATTTGTCCCTAATCTAATTAGCAGGACTTATAGTCACATTGATAGGATTATTACAATGGGGATTTGTCCAGGTGATCAGGCACTACGTTTAGAACAAGATTTAGATGTAAATAAATCCTTAGGAACAAGCTTTTTCTTGGAAAGAAGAGAATTAGGTATTATTAATGTAGGCGGTAATGGCAGCGTTACAATTGATGGAAAAATCTATCCATTAAAAGCAAGAGATGGACTTTATATTGGAATGGGCGTTAAAGAGGTGATCTTCGAAAGTGAGGACGCAGTGTTTCCTGCAAAATTCTATACTTTAAGTGCACCAGCTCATAGAACTTATCCAACGGTTCATATTGATATCACGAAAGCAAAACAAGTACCAATGGGAGATATGGAAAGTGCAAATAAAAGAATCATTTTTCAATATCTGCATCCAGAGGTTTTAGATACTTGCCAATTGAGTATGGGGCTTACTACCCTAGAAAAAGGCTGTGTTTGGAATACGATGCCTTGCCATACCCATGAGAGAAGGATGGAGGTATATTTCTATTTTGATCTTCCAGAGAATGGAGTAGTTTTTCATTTAATGGGAGAGCCTAATGAAACAAGACATATTGTTGTAAGAAATGAAGAAGCTATTATTTCTCCAAGTTGGTCTATACATTCAGGTTGTGGTTCCACATCTTATAGCTTTATTTGGGGAATGGTGGGAGAAAATAAAACATTTACTGATATGGATCACGTCAACATAAAAGAAATCATGTAGGAGGTTCATTATGATACTAGAACAATTTAACTTAACAGGTAAAGTTGCTATTGTAACTGGTTGTAGCAGGGGATTAGGCCAAGGAATGGCTATCGCATTAGCCGAAGCAGGAGCAGATATATTAGGAGTTGATTATACAGCAGCGCCAGAAACAAAAGAAAAAGTTGAAGCAATTGGTAAAAAATTTCATCATATAGAAGCGAACTTAATGTCAATAGATAAGCTTGCAGATATTGTAAAAGAAGCAGTAGATGTATATGGACATATTGATCTGCTAGTAAATAATGCAGGGATTATTAGAAGAGAAGATGCGCTAGAATTTTCTGAAAAAGATTGGGATGATGTAATGGATATTAATCTCAAAACAGTGTTTTTCTTTAGTCAAGCGGTTGCAAAGCAATACATTGCACAAGGCACAGGAGGTAAGATTATCAATATCGCTTCTATGCTTTCTTTCCAAGGTGGCGTTAGAGTACCATCCTATACAGCAAGTAAAAGCGGTGTAATGGGTATTACAAAACTGATGGCAAATGAATGGGCAAAACATAATATTAATGTGAACGCCATCGCGCCAGGCTATATGGCAACCGATAATACAGCAGCACTACGAGCTGATGAACAAAGAAGTGCTGATATTTTAGGACGCATACCAGCTGAAAGATGGGGATTACCTGAAGATCTTATGGGACCGATTGTATTTTTAGCTTCTAAAAGCTCAGACTACGTGAATGGCTATACCTTAGCAGTTGACGGTGGTTGGTTAGCAAGATAATCTAGCTTGTAGGTAAAGGTCATAAAAAGGGCTTTGTTAGTTCATAATCTTGCTGTTTAATAGATGCATGATGTCCTACAACCATTTGACATAGAATCTAGAATTCGGTATAGTAAGATTATTAAATGCAAGCCCGAAACAAGCAATTGGGTTATATGGGAGGAACTAAAGTGTACGATAAAACCATTTTATCAGAAAAAGTAGCAGAAAGTATTCGTAATACAATCATAGAAAAGAACATGCAACCAGGAGATCAGCTGCAAAATGAGTTAGACCTTACTAAGGAGCTGAATATTAGCAGGTCTACATTAAGAGAGGCTATAAAAATACTTGCATCTACCAATGTTGTTGAAGTTAGAAGAGGTAGAGGGACTTTTGTATCTGAAAACCTTGGAATATCCAAAGATCCCTTTGGGATTAATTTTATTGAAGAAAAGGATTTGCTAAGTCATTTCTTTGAAGTAAGGCTACTTGTAGAACCTCAAATGGCAGAGTTTGCGGCAGTAAGAGCAACAGAAGAAGAAATCAAAAATATCAGAATAGCTTATGAAAAGGTTAAAGAAGCCATTACCAAAGGTGAGAATCATACAGAAGCAGATATAGAGTTTCATAATCAGATTGCGAAAAGTACCCATAATCCGATTTTACAGCGTGTGGTACCTATTATTAATGATGGGATTATCGGAGGATATGCAAAAACAAAAGATGTACCAGAAACAGCCGAGATGGTGTTGATTCAACATAAGAAAATCATGAATGCAATAGAAAATAGGGAACAAGATTCTGCCAGAAGAAATATGCGAGAACACATTTTATATGGTCTAGAGCAATCTAGGAAAAAAATATAAACTCAAGATACATAATCTACTAAATGTAATAGAAATAGCATTTAACGTTAAAGAGATGGAACAGCAAAGGAGATTATTATGTCAGAAAACCAAAAACAATATGTTTTTAAAATATCAGAATTACCACTGACACCAGTTTCAGAGGATGAAAAATTAACAGCTCGATTTATATTAGGCAAAGATAGTATGCTTAGTTTCATTGAGAATCCTCCAAATACAGAGTTTGGCATTCATGATCATGAGTGTGAACAGTATTTATTGATTTTTGAAGGTTCCGTTGAGTTTGTTATTGATGGAAAAGAAGTAACCATTGGAGCTGGAGAGGTTGCCTATTTTCCAGGTGGAGTCTCACATGGTGGCAAGACGGTTACGGGTATGAAGGGACTAGATATTTTCTGTCCAGCAAGAGAGCCACATCTAGAGAGAATGAAAAGATATGGTACGATGCCGAGTGTAGATGGTACCTATCCTAAAGCAGTTAAATAAGATGAACACGTATTACAGGATATATAAGCTATGCTACAGTTAAATTACTTGAACTCTACGAAATGACTTTGTTCAAATGATCTTTTGACATATTCATCTTTTGAGCCAAAGCATCTAGGAAGATCTTCAACTAGATGCGCGTGCATCTAAGGTGATATTAGAAAGGTCATTTTTTATTCATTGAGTAACTTTCATGAAAATGCGTTTCTAAGAAATTGAAAACTACTGATTGTAGTAAAAGAAATTATCTAACACAAAATATATTTAAAATGGAGTGATAAAAGCTATGAAAAATCTGAATCAATCAATTATTAGCAAAGTAAAACGTCCAATAAAAATTCTTCAATTTGGTGAAGGTAATTTCTTAAGAGCCTTTGTTGATTGGATTATTCAAGCAGGAAATGACCAAGGAGTGATTAATACAAACGTTGCAGTTGTTCAGCCACTCGAATTAGGAAGGGTGAAGAATTTAGCGGAGCAGGATGGTTTATATACCTTGTATCTGGAAGGGCTTCAAGCTGGAGAAGCTGTAAGTAAGCAATCAGTTATATCTGTTTTAGATGATTTTATAAATCCATATGAAAGCTATGATGCGTATTTGGAATATGCAAAAAGTGAAGATTTGCGTTTTATTATATCAAATACAACGGAAGCAGGTATTGTACTGGATTTACAGGATACAGACCTTACTAAGTGCCCTGCTTCATTCCCAGGAAAATTATTGGCGTTACTCTATAATAGATATCTTCATTTTGAGGGAGATTATCAAAAAGGGCTCATCATACTGCCTTGTGAATTGATCGATCACAATGGCCATGAGCTAAACAAAGTATTGAATGAATTGGCATTATTAAACAACCTAGAAGCTGATTTTTTTGATTGGTTAAATGATGCTAATATTTTTTGTGATACGTTGGTAGATCGTATTGTACCAGGGTATCCTGTAAACGAAATTGATACACTTACGAAAGCGCTTGGATATTTTGACCATTCAATTATAAAAGGCGAATTGTTCCACTTATGGGTAATTGGAGGAGATGAAAAAGTAGAAAAAGAATTTCCAGTAAACCTTGCTGGTTTAAATGTTCTATTCGTTAAGGACATTACTCCCTACAAAGAAAGAAAGGTGCGTATATTAAATGGAGCACATACGGCATTGGTACCTGTAGCATATTTATATGGCATTGATACAGTAAAAGAAGCCCTTGAAGACGAAATCCTTGGAGAGTTTGTTGAAAAAATGATTTTTGATGAAATTATACCTACCTTGGATTTACCAGTAGAAGAATGTATTCAATTTGCGAAGGACGTACTTCAAAGATTTAAAAACCCGTTTATCAGACATGAGTTACTATCCATATCTTTGAATGCAACGACGAAATATAAGACCAGAGATCTTCCTTCAGTAATTGCTTCTATAGAAAGAAAAGGAACCTTACCTAGGAGATTGCTTTTTTCTCTTGCAAGTCAATTGGTGTTTTTTAAAGGAGAAAGAGAAGGAGCAACAATCCCACTGCAAGATAACAAAGAGTTTTTAGAGCTTTATACGAAGCTATGGGCACAATATGATGGTTCCTATGAAAGTGTAGAAAGCATTACTGCTACCTATCTTGGTCTAAAGGAACATTGGGGAATTGATCTTAATGCAATAGAAGGTTTAAATGATTTTATCACAAAAAGTGTCTACCTAATATTAAAAGAAGGGATGAAAAAAGCCTTAAGTGAGGTGGTTGGATGAAACCATATATAAAGATTCATGAAGCTGATAATGTATTGGTCGCTTTGACAGATTTTTCAAAAGGAGAAACTGTTGGCGAGCTGGTGCTCCTCGAAGACATTGGAAAAGGTCATAAAGTGGCTATTTTTGATATTGCAGCAGGAGAAGACATCATCAAATATGGGGCACCGATTGGAAAAGCAACTAAGAGCATTTCAAAAGGATCCTTTGTCCATACACATAACACGAAGACTAAATTAGATGATGTGAATGAGTATACGTATCAACCAAAATTTGAAACAGTTGAAACGGATATCGTAAACAAGACGGTACATATCTACCGTCGCAAAAATGGGCTGGTGGGTATTCGAAATGAATTATGGATTGTTCCAACAGTCGGTTGTATAAACAGTACAGCCCAAAGGATTATAGATACGTTTAAAAGTCAACATGCAACTATAGAAATAGATGGTATATACGTATTTGGGCATAACTATGGTTGTTCTCAAATGGGAGATGATTTAGAAAATACAAAGGTATCTTTGCAAAGCATAGCAAAGCATCCTAATGCGGGTGGTGTTCTCGTGATTGGTTTAGGTTGTGAGAACAATCAATTAGCTTCCTTTAAGGAATCTTTAGTCCAATACGATGAAGATCGGGTTATGTTCTTAGAAAGCCAGAATGTGGACGATGAAATTGAAGAAGGTGTCAGTGCCTTAGAAACACTCTACTCCATAATGAAAACAGATCAAAGAGTTGAAGGTAAGCTATCGGAGTTAAAAATCGGGTTAGAATGTGGCGGCTCAGATGGGCTTAGCGGCATTACTGCCAATCCGTTACTCGGTGTGTTTTCAGACTATGTAAATTACCATGGAGGTACAACAGTACTAACGGAAGTACCTGAAATGTTTGGAGCGGAAACTATTCTAATGAGTAGAGCTAAGAATGAAGTTGTTTATCATAAAATTGTGAAAATGGTAAATGATTTTAAGCTATATTACAAGCAACACGGTCAAGTGATCTACGACAACCCCTCTCCTGGAAATAAAAAGGGTGGAATTACAACCCTTGAAGACAAGTCTCTAGGTTGTACACAAAAAGCCGGACTTTCAAAGGTGGTCGATGTGATACGTGTTGGAGAGCAAATAACAGAAAGGGGCTTGAATTTACTAAGTGCCCCAGGGAATGACTTAGTTGCAACAACCTCATTAGGTATCGTGGGATGCCAATTGGTTCTCTTTACTACAGGAAGAGGAACACCCTTCGGAGGCTTTGTTCCAACCGTTAAGATATCAACCAACTCTGAGCTAGCGAAAAAGAAAAAGCATTGGATAGATTTTGATGCTGGTCAACTGACGGAGGCAGTACCAATGGACGTCTTACTAGTTCAGTTCATTGATTATATCGTGAGTGTTGTGAATGGTGACAAGACGAACAATGAAAAAAACAATGCAAGAGAAATTGCTATTTTTAAATCTGGAGTTACATTATAAACAAGAAGGAGCACTTATATGAAAAAATTTATGAATCAAGATTTTCTTTTAATAAATGAAACGAGCAAGGTGCTTTACCATAAGTACGCGAAAGCAATGCCAATTTGTGATTATCATTGTCACTTAAGTGCGAAAGAAATTGCAATCGATAAGAAGTATAGAAATATCACAGAGCTGTGGCTTGGTGGCGATCATTATAAATGGCGAGTATTACGATCAAATGGCATTGATGAAGATTATATTACAGGAGATCAATCTGATTATGATAAGTTTTTGAAATGGGCTGAAACTGTCCCTGAGGCCATAGGTAATCCAGTCTATCACTGGACACATTTAGAATTACAAAGATATTTTGGAATCAATGAAACCTTATCACCTAAAACGGCAGAGATGATATGGAATAAGTGTAATGCACAACTAACAAGTGGTGAAATAACGGCAAGATCTCTAATAAAAAGCTCTAACGTTAAAGTTATTTGTACAACAGATGATCCATTAGATTCCCTAGAGTATCATAGAGTAATTGCAGAAGATAAAAGCTTTGAGGTTAAAGTACTTCCAACCTTTAGACCGGATAAAGCCATCAACATTGAACTAAGCTGGTTTGTGGATTGGATAGCTAACTTTGAGAGCATAATAGGTAAGCCGATTGTACAGCTACAAGATTTAACCCATTACTTGGTGCAACGAATTGAATGGTTTCATGAAAATGGGTGTTTTATTTCCGACCATGCATTAGACACAGTTCATTATCAGGATACCTCTTATGAGGAAGCCAATAATATTTTCAAGAAAGGCTTGAAAAATGCACCCTTATCTCTAATGGATATTAAAAAGTACAAAGGATATATGTTGCGATTTTTTGGAAGAGAATACGCTAGGCTCGGTTGGACTATGCAATACCATATTGGTGCCCTTCGTAATAACTCAACAAGAATGCTTCAGAAGTTAGGACCGGATACTGGCTTTGATTCCATTAATGATGGACTTGTAGCAGAAGAATTATCTCATTTATTGAATGCGCTAGATATCACAAATGATTTGCCAAAAACTATTTTATATTGTTTGAATCCTAGGGACAATGAAGTACTTGCTACTATGCTAGGGAATTTCCAAGGAGGAGGTATACCTGGTAAGATGCAGTTTGGTTCCGGATGGTGGTTTAATGATCAAAAGGATGGTATGGTAAGACAAATGGAAGCGCTTAGCCAGCTGGGGCTACTCAGCCGCTTTGTTGGGATGGTAACAGATTCAAGAAGCTTTTTATCCTATACCAGACATGAGTATTTTAGACGTATTCTATGCAATAAAATTGGTGAGTGGGTAGAAAACGGGGAATATCCAGAAGATATTGAATATCTAGGACAAATCGTTGAAAATATCTGCTTTAATAATGCGATGAAATTCTTTAATCAAACGAAGTAAGTTGAAGGTAGGGGCGTTTAGACATAGTTAGTAATAAAGAAGCTATTATAACAATAGGAGGATATACAAATGATTATTGGAACTATTCAAGATATAGAAAAATTCAATACATTATCAAATAATTTTAAGACAGCTATTAACTATATTCAAGCTACCGATATGCTTGCCCTTAACCAAGGGAAGCATTTCATTGATGGGGATGAGGTTTTTATCATTCGAGATCGATATGTTGCAAAGACAATGGAAGAATGCTTTTTTGAAAGTCATCTGAATTATGCAGATATTCAAATTGTTTTATCTGGAGAGGAAGGTTTTGGTTATATCGATGCTACATCAGAAGGCGTAGTAATTACTGACCCTTATCAAGCAGAAAAGGATATGACAAAATATTTTGCAACACCTGAAATTATTTATACTTTGAAGAAGGATCGTTTTGCAATTGTTTTTCCTGAAGACCTTCATATGCCTAAAATAATGCATAATAGTGTAGAGGTTGAAAAGGTTGTTATTAAAGTCAAGCTACGTTAGAATAGACATAGATGTATATACGGATTAAAATATAAATAGATACCTACAGCCTTAATATGATCATGATTGGAGATGTATCGTGAAAAAATACAATAGCTATTGGTCTAAATTATCTTTAAAAAGAAAATTGCTCACCTACTTTTTTATCATCTCTTTTTTTGGTGCCATCATTAATTTATATTTACACAATAACAACTATAAGGTAATGGATCAGTTTAATGAGAATTTAACCAATTACTATAAAATTAATGAGCTGTTGGTGTTGACCAGAAATAATCAAACTTACGCAGAAGCATACTTGAAGAATCTCGATATTGAGTATAAGCATAAATATCAGCTTACGAAAGGTGAAATAAATTTATTAATTCAAGAACTTGACAGTCGGTTTTCATCTTTAGAAGCGCATTTTTCCATTAACGCCATTAAGTATTCAGTTGCGTATTACATGAATAAGTGGGATAACGCAATCTTATTAAGAGACAACAATGAAACCAAGTATTATGTAGATTATTACGAAGGTATAGAGGCCCATGTCTTTACTGAGCAATACATACAAGACCTTCTTTACAATAGTTTGAATGAAGGTGCGACGCTATATAATGACTTAGTAGAAGATTCTATTTTCATAAGAAGCATTTCATTAGGAATTATCCTGGTTACTTTTTTACTATCTCTTTTATTTGGTGGGGTCTTTTCAAATTATGTTGTTGCACCAATTAAAAAATTAGTAAATGCATCTATTAAAATTTCAGAAGGTCAATTAGATGTTGATAGCGTAGAAGTGAATTCAACCGATGAAGTAGGTATTTTAGCAGATTCCTTCAATACAATGAATAAGAGTATTAACAGCTTGGTAAATGATCTAAAACAAAAAGCTCTTATAGAAAGAAAATTACATGAAGAAGAGATGGAACTGATTCAAACCCAGCAACTATTGCAAGAGGCTGAGTTTTTAGCACTTCAATCACAAATTAATCCCCACTTTTTGTTTAATACCTTGAATACGATTTCAAGAACAGCTATGTTTGAAAAAGCAGACGATACAACGAAGCTGATCGGTGCGTTATCGAATATATTTAGATTTAGTTTACAAAGTACAGGCAAATCAATCTCTCTAAAAGAAGAGTTAATTATGATTGATGAATATATTTATTTACAGAGATTTAGATTCAAAGATCGTTTGCGATATGATGTAAAATGTAGAGTTGATACCTCTAAAATATATTTGCCCGTTTTTTCCTTACAACCTTTGGTTGAAAATGCCATTATCCATGGTATAGAACCTAAAATTGAAGGGGGAATCGTTCGTCTAAAAATTTATGAAAAAAACAATACTACAATTATTAAGTTAATTGACAATGGATTTGGTATGTCGAAAGAGAAAATTCAAGCTGTATTAGAGAAAGATACAAAAAAAGCATCTAAGAGCATAGGTTTGATTAATGTTTATAGTAGATTTCAAACATTTTTTAATCATCAAAGTAGTTTTGTGATTAAGAGTAGACTGGGATTTGGAACAATCATTGAAATGAGTATACCCAATGAATTGAGGGGTGAGAAACGTGTATAAACTTTTAATCGTAGATGATGAGAGTATAGAAAGAGATGCACTTAAGTATATCGTAAAGGAAAGTAACTTAAAGATAGGAGAAATTGAAGAAGCCTCAAATGGACAGGAAGCGATATCTGTAGCTACGATCTTTAATCCAGATATCGTAATATTAGATATTAAAATGCCTGGGTTAAATGGCATAGAAGCAGCTAAAATCTTAAAGAAAATTTATAGTGATAGTAAAATTATATTCTTAACAGCGTTTAATCAGTTTGAATATGCACATGAAGCCATTAAAATCGGAGTTGAAGATTTTATTGTAAAACCTGCTTCGAAAGAAAGAGTCATTGAAGTGCTCAGTAAAACAATTGAAGAAATTGAAAAACATGAAAAGGCAAATCTAAACAAAAAAGATATGGAAGAAAAACTTTCACAAGTCTCTAAATATTTAGAAAGCGAATTTTTAACCTCTGTTATTTCGGGTGAAATTGATGAGCAACAAGCTAGTGATTATTTGAGTTTTATGCTGACTGAATTTAATCAAGGCTTCGGAATTGCTATTAAATTAGATTTTTTTAATGAGCATATGACACACATTAATAAAAATATGATTAAAAAACGTTTTTCTGAAAAGTTATTAAATTCATTACGGATTAAAAATATTAAGTTTTTGATGAATACAATACGGAACACAATTTATATCATGATTTTCGGATATCCTGAAGGCAATAAGGAAGTTTATGTACAACTCATTGAAGCCGAAATTAAAAAGATAAGAGAGGTTATGTCAGATCAAATCAATGCGTGTGTCAGCATTGGATGCGGCAACGAATATGATAGTATTTCTGAACTGTGGAAGTCCTTTTCACAAGCTAAAATTGCATGCAAAAATAGGGTGCTGATGATTGAAGAAGACGTTCATGTTCCCAAAGTGAATTCTTTAGATATTAAGGAAAAAGAGCTTTGTGAAAGTATTATAGAGGGTAATATAAGAGAAATGATTCTTATTGTGGAAGATATTTTAGATAATATCATTTATTCTTCTAACGATATTAGTGATATAAGGATTAAGTTATATGAATTTTTAATTTTACTGAATAAATCCCTTAATAGTGATCGCAATTTTCAAAACAGGGTACCCGAGAAACTATTTGATGATTTGAAAACGGTATATTCTAAAGGGGAAGCCAAGGTGTTTATACATGAATACCTTCTAAATGTGATTGAAGAAATAAATCAAATGAAAACGGATAAAACTGGTTTGATTTTAAACAAAGTTGTGAAATATATTGATGATCATTATGCCGATAACTTGACCTTGGAAGACGTAGCTCAGCAATGTGGATTCAGTACCTACTATTTTTGCAAGATGTTTAAAAAATATCAAAACTGTAGCTTTACAGATTATTTATCAAGTGTTAGGATTAAAAAAGCTAAAAAATTATTAAAAAATCCGCTACTGAATATTAAAGAAATTACACAAATGATAGGTTATGTTGACCCAAATTATTTTACTAGGGTTTTTAAAAAATATGAAGGCATTACACCAACCGAGTATCGCAACAAAATGATGATGAATTAAAAAGGGGGGTAAACACGATGTATAGAAAAGTGAAAAGATATGCCCTACCATTCTTAATTGTTTTGCTCATAATAGTAGGTTGCCAAAGAGATAAAAATGCAGATTATGAAAATGCGGTCGTTTTTCGAATGGCAGAAATACATCCGTCAGATTATCCAACAACATTAGCTGATAAAGAGTTTGCAAGACTTGTCGAAGAAAAAACAGATGGTAGGATTATTATTAAGGTATATGATAGTCAACAATTGGGAGAAGAAAAGTCTGTGCTAGAGCAAGTGCAATTTGGAGCAATTGATTTTGCTAGAACTAGCTTAGCTCCATTATCTGAATTTGCTACAGAGCTCAATGTTCTGCAATTACCTTATATCTATAGAGACGGTGATCATATGTGGAAAGTACTAAACAGCTCTATTGGAGACTTCTTTTTAAAGAGTATTGAGGACGAAGGCTTTATAGGTCTAGGTTGGTATGATGGTGGGGCTAGAAACTTTTATAATTCAGTTAGAGAGATTCGTACGATTGAGGACTTGAAAGGTCTTAAGTTTCGAGTAATGGAAAGTGAGTTGATGGTAGACATGGCTAAGGCTCTTGGCGCGTCTGTCACACCTATGCCCTATGGAGAAGTATATAGTTCTATTCAAACAGGTATTATTGATGGTGCAGAAAATAACTTTCCAAGTTACGACACCTCGTCTCATTACGAAGTAGCCAAGTATTTTACTGTAGATGAACATGTAAGAGTGCCAGAGATACTGATAGCTAGTACAATGGTTTTGGATCGGATTTCCGAAGAAGATCTTGAAATCATTAAGGAATGTGCACAGGAAACGCAAATGTTTCAAAGAGAGAAATGGCAAGAGAAAGAAAAGGAATCAGAAAAGAAAATGAGAGCTGAAGGTTGTGTGATTACTGAAATTGAAGACAAAGAGGCTTTTGTAAAAGCGGTATCTCCTATTTATACGAAGTATGCAAAGGATTATATGGATATTGTCAAACAAATTCAAGTAATGAAGTAGCCTAAAAAAGAATAATATGATTGTACTCCGATAAAATGTCGTCGACGTTTTATCGGAGTTTTTTGTTGATAAGGAAACCCACGCATAAATAATTGGAAAAGCGGCAGGAAGGTAACGAGGATTATAACTCAGCGTAAAAATAACAATGTTATTTAACGCTGCATAGCCGATTTTCTTGTTTTGCATAGATTCCCTGACAACAATATAATGCTGGAATCACAAGATAATCCAGTATCTAACCCCTTGTAGATTAAACTATTTGAAATTGAGCAATATACTCTTGGGAACAACAATATTTTGTAGGGTAATTGAAAGCAGATTGCTGTATCATGTTCCTTGACAGGTAAGTCAATCAAATTAAATTTCAAGGGGGTAACACCAAATGATTAAGAAAATATTAAGTGTTCTTTTAGCAGTTACTTTATTTGCTACAGTTGCAGTAGGTTGTGCAAAAACAACTCCAGAAACTACACCAGACGCTCCAAAAGCGGAAGAAAATGCTGCGCCAGTTGAAGCGGTAGTTTTAAGATTAGCTGAAACTCATCCAGCAGATTATCCTACAACGTTAGGTGATTATGAATTTGCTAGATTGGTTGAAGAAAAAACAGAAGGTCGTGTTAAGATTGAAGTATTTCCAGCGGCTCAATTAGGGGAAGAAAAAGACGTTATTGAACAAGTTCAAATTGGTGCTATTGATATTACAAGAACAAGTATCGCGCCATTAACAGAATTCTCACCTTCATTAAATGTACTTCAATTACCTTACATATATCGTGATGGCGATCATATGTGGTCAGTACTTAATAGCACAATTGGTGATGATTTCTTAGCTAGTGTTGAAGCAGCGAACTTTATTGGACTTGGATGGTTTGATCCAGGCGCAAGAAACTTCTACAATTCACAAAAAGAAATCAAGTCTTTAGCAGATTTAAAAGGCTTAAAAATTAGAGTTATGCAAAGTGAGTTAATGATGGATATGGTATCCGCACTTGGTGCTTCTCCAACTCCACTGCCTTACGGTGAAGTATATAGCTCAATTCAAACAGGCGTTATTGATGGAGCTGAAAACAACTGGCCAAGTTATGACACTTCTTCTCATTTTGAAGTAGCAAAATATTACACTTTAGATGGTCACGTAAGAGTACCTGAAATTATTGTTGCAAGTAAAGTAGCTATGGAAAAAGTTTCTACAGAAGATTTAGTAATTATTAAAGAAGCTGCAAAAGAAGCACAAGCCTTCCAAATAGAGCAATGGACTGCTAAAGAAGAAGTATCAAGAGCAAAAGTTGTTGCAGCAGGCTCAATCATTACTGAACTAGATGATGCAACTAAAGCAGAATTTGCGGCAGCAATGAAACCAGTATATGATAAATATGCAGCTGATTATGCAGATGTAATCAAACAAATTCAAGATATGAAATAAGCTTTGAACCAGCAATAATGCTTAATTTAAGAAGACATTCTTCTAACAATTAGCAATAAAATATATAAGTTAATATTGAAAGCTGGAGCAATCCAGCTTTCAATATTAAAAAGAAAGAAACCTATTAAAAATATAAAAGGAGGCCAAAGTTATGAATGTAGTTAGAAAAGTTGTGGATCGATTTCATGAACTCATGGTTGGGTTTGCAAAGCTATTACTTGTTCTTATAACGGCTTTAACGTGCATCCAGGTCTTTTGTAGATATATTCTGGATTTTAGTATTAGATGGTCTGAAGAAGTACCATTGATTATGATGGTTTGGTTTGGATTTATCAGTTTGGCTATTGGGGTTAAGAAAAAGCTTCATATTAGTATTGAAGTGTTTTCAAGGTTATTTCCAGAGAATATCCAAAAATGGATTGGAAAATTTGTAGACTTAAGTATTATGATTTTTGGTATTATTATGATTATTTATGGTTGGAAGCTAGCAGCTATTACAATGAATTCCACAATGCCAGCTACGAAAATGCCAACAGGTTACTTGTATGGGATTGTACCGCTTTCAGGAATTTTAGTAACTTATGATAGCTTTATTAATTTATTAGGCTTAAATCAGTCCGATGTTCAAGAAGATGAGGTCAGTGAAGCCTTAAAGAGTTTATCATTAGGAGGTAATGAATAATGCCAAGTACAGGTGTTGCAATTGCAATTTTACTAATATCATTTATTATTTTGTTAATGCTTAAGGTACCCGTAACGTTTTCACTTGCACTTTCAACAGTCGTTACAGCGATATATTATCAGGTACCATTGATGACAGTTATGCTCAAGATGGTAAAAGGTATTGAATCTTCATCATTAATGGCGATTCCATTTTTTATCATTGCTGGTGAAATTATGGGAGCAGGAGGCATATCTAGACGATTGATTGAATTTGCTAATGTTATGGTAGGTCGAGTTAGAGGTGGTCTTGCTCAAGTGAATATATTAGCTAGTATGTTCTTCGGAGGAATATCAGGATCAGCTGTTGCTGACGTTTCTTCAATCGGCGCAATATTAATTCCTATGATGAAGGACAATGGTTATGATGATGATTATGCAGTAGCAGTAACAGTTACTAGCTCTTGTCAAGGTGTTATTATTCCACCAAGTCATAATATGATTATTTATTCCTTAGCAGCTGGCGGAGGAGTATCCGTGGGTAAGCTATTCCTAGGAGGCATGGTTCCTGGTATTTTACTAGGAGTTGCATTAATGATTTTGAGTTATTTTATAGCAGTAAAAAGAGGCTATCCAAAAGGTGAAAAAATTGCTTTCAGGGAAAAAATAAAAATCTCCTTTAATGCATTTTTTGGATTATTTACAGCAGTAATTATTATGGGTGGTGTTTTGACTGGTGTCTTCACAGCTACAGAATCAGCGGCAGTTGCTTGCTTGTATGCATTTATTATAACATTTTTTGTATATCGAGAAATACCATTAAAAAGAATGAGTCAGATTTTATACAATGCTTTAAAGACCTTAGCTTTAGTACTTAGTTTAATAGCAGCCGCTAAAGCATTTGGACATATGCTTGCATTATTACAAGTGCCTGCTTTAGCAACAAATGCACTTTTAACAATATCAGACAACAAATACGTATTATTATTACTCATTACGTTACTTGTACTTTTATTAGGATGTATTATGGATATGGCACCATTAATCCTTATTTTGACGCCTATATTACTTCCAGTTGTTACATCGCTAGGAATGGATCCGGTACATTTTGGAGTAGTTCTTATTCTTAATCTAGCAATTGGTTTATGTACACCTCCAGTAGGTGGAGCACTCTTTGTAGGTTGTGCTGTTGGGAAGGTCTCAATAGAAAAAATGACAAAATCCTTACTGCCTTTCTACGCAGTAATGGTATCTGTATTAATATTAATAACCCTTGTTCCTCAAGTTGTTATGTTCGTACCGAATCTGTTATTAAAATAAAATCGATCAGATTGCGAAGATCAAGGATAGGAGATAAACATGGCTAATCAACAAAGGACGAAAATTTCCTTGAAATATGACCAAAAGCAATCTGTTGTAATACTAGCAGTTATATGTTGTTTGTTATGGGGCACAGCCTTCCCTATATTGAAAATAAGTTACCAAGAATTAGGACTACAACCCAATGATATATTTTCGAAAATGGTATTTGCAGGGTTAAGATTTTTATTGGCGGGAATGATTGTCTTTATTTATTATTTTATTAAAAACAAAAAAATTCCTGAAATGAATAAGCGTAGTATCATGCCTTTTATCATTTTTGGACTGTTAAACACAACAATACAGTATTTCTTCTTTTATACAGGGGTAGCCAACACTACCGCAATTAAGGGTGTTTTGTTAGATACATCAAAGCCGTTAATTGTAGTTATCATTGCCCACTTTATTTATAAGAATGACCGGATTAATCTTAATAAAGCATTAGGGATTATATTAGGATTTACAGGTATTATTCTTGTTAATATGAGTAAAATAGGCGGAGGTGGATTGGCCCTAAATTTTAGTGTGTATGGAGAAGGGTTTTTGATTATTTCATCAATTGCGTCCGCTTTTGCTGTTATTTATGGGAAAAAGATATCTAAAATATATGATCCAACCGTAATGAATTGTTATCAGTTTTTATTTGGCTCCGTAGTATTGCTTGGGGTTGGATTAATTGCGAAGGGTGGATTTCACTTGAAATTTAACGCCTTAGCGCTCGTGTTATTGATTTTTTCAGCCCTTGTTTCGGCAATCGCCTTTGTCATATGGTATAACCTATTAAAGCATAATAAGGCAACGACAGTGACGATTTATATATTCTTAATACCAATATTTGGGACGATGATTAGCTCAATTGTATTACCAAATGAAATCTTAAATATCAATATAATCATAAGCTTGGTACTGTCGGCAACTGGCATTTATTTAGTGAATAAAAATAGCAAGGAGGTGTTAAATTTTGAAAATGACATTTAGGTGGTATGGTTCTAAGGATGACAAAATTACCTTAGAACAAATTAGACAAATACCTACAACTACAGGCATCGTTGGGGCGATATTCGATGTACCTGTTGGTGAAGTGTGGCCTCTTGAGAAAATTGTTGCTCTAAAAAATGAAGTAGAAAGTTCAGGTCTAACCTTAGAAGTTATCGAAAGTGTTAATGTACATGAAGACATTAAGCTAGGACTTGAAACAAGAGATCAATATATTGAAAATTATAAAGAGACATTGATGAATTTGGCTAAAATAGGCATTAAGGTGGTCTGTTATAATTTTATGCCAGTTTTTGACTGGACACGAACAGATTTAGCCAAGTTACGTGAAGATGGTTCTAATGTGCTTTCATATGAAGAAGATGAAATTGAAGATACAGATCCACAAAAGATGATAGATGCAATTGAAAACAATTCAAATGGTTTTATATTGCCTGGTTGGGAACCTGAAAGGCTGAAAGAAATCAAGAAGTTGTTTGAACAATATAAAGAAGTTGATGAAGAAAAGCTTGTTGCTAACTTAAAATATTTTTTAGAAGCAATTATACCAGTAGCAGAGACGTGTGGTATTAAAATGGCAATACATCCAGATGATCCACCATGGCCAATATTTGGGCTTCCACGTATAGTAAATTCAAAAGAAAGTATTGAAAGAGTACTCAGCCTGGTAGATAGTCCATATAACGGATTAACTCTTTGCAGTGGTTCTTTGGGGGCGAATAGAGAAAATAATATTCCTGAGCTGATACGCTATTTTGGACATATGGGTAGAGTGCATTTTGGTCATGTCAGAAATATTCGTTTTAAAGAAGGTAGAGATTTTGAAGAGGCTGCCCACAAGACTGAAGATGGTTCATTAGATATGTTTGATATTATGAAGGCTTATTATGAGATTGGATTTGAGGGCTACCTACGACCGGATCACGGACGAATGATTTGGGGAGAAAAGGGTAGACCAGGCTACGGATTATATGATCGTGCCCTTGGTATTTCCTATTTAAGTGGCTTATGGGAAGCAATCGAAAGAATGGAGGCGCTCAAATGAGGAATCAATTAAAAGATAAGGTAGCTGTTATTACTGGTGGAGGCGGCATTTTGTGTGGCGCTTTTGCCAAAGAATTGGCAGCTCAAGGTGTTAAGGTAGCTATACTGGATTTATCTATAGAAGCTGCACAGAGAACTGCAGACAGCATTAAGCAAGAAGGCGGTATTGCAATAGCAGTTGGTTGTAACGTTTTAGAAGTTGAGAGTGTTGAAGCGGCTAAGGATAAGGTTTTAGAGGTCTTTGGTGGATGCGACATATTAATCAATGGAGCCGGTGGAAATCATCCGAAGGCATCAACAACGAAGGAAACACTATCGATAAATGATCTGACTCCAGTAGAGGGCATCACAACCTTCTTTGATTTAGACCTAAAAGGGTTTGAATTTGTTTTTAATTTGAATTTTATGGGAACACTTATAGCCACACAGGTTTTTTCTAAACCAATGGTTGGCAAAGAAGGAGCAACAATCCTGAACATTTCCTCCATGAGTGCACCTTGTCCAATGACAAAGGTACCTGCGTATAGTGCTGCTAAAGCAGCGATTAGTAATTTTACACAATGGCTAGCTGTTCATATGGCAGAGGTTGGTATAAGAGTGAATGCGATTGCTCCTGGCTTCTTTATCACAGCCCAAAATGAAAAATTATTGGTTAATGAAGATGGTACACTAACAGAACGTTCCCAAAAGATTATTGATCATACCCCAATGAGACGTTTTGGTCAGCCAGAAGATTTGCTAGGCACTTTGTTATGGTTATGTGATAACAGTATGTCAGCATTTGTAACGGGCATTGTGGTGCCAGTTGATGGCGGATTTATGGCGTACTCAGGCGTTTGATATAACGTCATATATGAATAAACAGTAGTTAGATTTATTAGAAATCATGTACATTCATAATGCCATATCCAAACCCCTTCCTATAAATAGATTTTTTTCTGCAAGATGAGTTCACTGCTTAAATGGTGAGCTTATTTTGTTTCTTAGCAAGGTAATGCAATTGTAATATTTAACATTATTTAACAGGTCAATTCATCTTGACAGATCAATCAAAAAGTAATATACTAATCGTTACGACCACACTGTCATAAAGTTTCCGCGCAAACCGGGGAGATAGCGGTGCCCTGTACCTGCAATCCGCTATAGCAGGGGCGATATCAATCTGAGGCCTTCAATTTGTAGGGCTGCCCTTTACAAGTGGCGATGATAATTGGGTCTTACGCAATTAGAATCTACGAATCGTGTCAGGTCCGGAAGGAAGCAGCACTAAGTAGAACCTCTGGTGTGCCGTAAGGTAGCCTAGCTTGAGTTAACTATAAAGGTAACGCTTATGGATGATTGTCAAAGTGCGATGCGCGGAATTTAATATATAATATAGCAAAAAATGAAACCACTTATAGTGGTTTTTAATTTATGAATAAACATTTCATTTCGTACTGTTAGGCTTTATTTGGCAGAGACAATTTGAACAAGTAAATAGAAAAGCTATCTTAGATCAAAGTGATTGGTGCTTGACTTTATATTGTGACAAAGTTTGCAATATGATATAATTATTGTAAGCGAATACGGAGGTTTTGTAACATTGACCGATAAGAAACAAGTTCCCACCTCTGGGATATGATGAAATGCAGAGGCGTGTATTTTTTGAATAAATTATTGATAATATAAATTGCTTAATATAGGGAAGTGCAAAATGGCATATACAGCGTTATACAGAAAATGGCGTCCTGATTGCTTTGAAAATGTAGTTGGACAAGAACATATCGTTAAGACATTAACCAATCAAATCAAGGCGGGCAGAATTGGCCATGCCTATTTGTTTTGTGGTACTAGAGGTACAGGCAAAACATCAACAGCAAAAATATTTGCAAAGGCGGTTAATTGTGAAGCACCAGTTGAGGGGAGTCCATGCAATCATTGCCCAGTATGCGAAAATCTAAGCTTTAACCAGAGCATGAACATCATTGAAATCGATGCTGCTTCAAATAATGGCGTTGACAATATAAGAGAAATACGAGAAGAAGTAAGATATACGCCTACAGAAGGCAAGTATAAGGTGTACATT
This sequence comes from Firmicutes bacterium HGW-Firmicutes-1, assembly GCA_002841625.1. Taxonomy (NCBI): domain Bacteria; kingdom Bacillati; phylum Bacillota; species Firmicutes bacterium HGW-Firmicutes-1. The sequence goes on from PHAG01000010.1 coordinate 212,119, forward strand.
GTTGATGAGGTTCATATGTTATCTCAAGGAGCATTTAACGCATTACTGAAAACCTTAGAGGAACCACCAAGTCACGTTATTTTTATTCTTGCAACAACTGAGCCACATAAGATTCCAGCGACAATACTTTCAAGGTGCCAAAGATATGATTTTAAAAGAATCTCTGTTATAACAGTTGCAAAAACGATTATGAGATATTTAGAAGAAGAAGGAATTGTGGCTGAAGAAGCCGCAATAAGATACATTGCAAAAGTAGCTGACGGCTCTATGAGGGATGCTTTAAGTATATTAGATCAATGCATTGCTTTTTATTTAGGAGAAGAGATTACCTTCAGTAAAGTGCTAGATGTATTAGGTGCTGTTGATACCTCGGTCTTTACGAAGCTGGTTTCAGCCCTTGAAGAAAAAGATGTTAAGAAGTGCATGGATATTATGGAGTTGGTTTTTGTGCAAGGTAGAGACCTTCCTCAATTTGTAATAGATCTTATTCACTATTTTAGAAACCTAATCGTCTTTAAAAGCATAGGGGATAGTGAAGGCATCGTAGAAATGTCAGATGAAAATTTTGCAGTACTGAAGCAACAGAGTCATTCATTAAAAGATGATATAATCATATATTATATAAAGGTTTTTTCGGAGTTAGAAAGTAAAATGAAACAAGCTTCTCAGAAGAGAGTTTTAATTGAAGTTGAACTGATGAAATTATGTCAACCTTCAACGGAGAGTTCGTTAACTGGAATCATGGATCGATTATCACATCTTGAAAAGCTGGTTAAGGAAGGCAACATAGTTACCAAAGTAGTTGAGAAGCAAGCCGAAATACCCGAACCTAAAGTTGCGAAAAAAACAATCCATAAGGATGCAATCCCTACTGATGTGAAAGAAGCGATGATTAGATTTGATGAGCTTGTCGCGAGAACTACGGGACTCGAAAGGGCTATTTTAACTAGAGCTATTCCAGCATATTTAGAAGATGAATATTTATATATTATTTGTGAAGATGAGATTCAAAAAAATCGCTTGATTTTACCAGAAATTACAAGTACAATAAATGAAATATTAGGAAGTCTTCATCAAAAAAGGTTTAAGTTAAAAATTATGACGGTGCAGGAATATGATACACTTGCTCATGCAACGAAGGACATTACAACTGCGGCTAAGGATGCTAAAAATCTTTTTGAGGAGTTAAAATCACAAATCAAGTTTGAGATACAAGAAATATAGAAAAACAAAATTTAGGAGGAAATAAAATGGCTAAAAAAGGTGGATTTTCAGGTGGCGGTGGTGCAATGCCTAACAATATGAACAATCTTATGAAACAAGCACAAAAAATGCAAAAACAAATGCAAGAGATGCAAGAAGAATTAGATACAAAGGTTTTTGAAGCGGTAGTAGGTGGTGGAGTTGTTAAGGCAGAAGTAAATGGTAAAAAAGAGCTAAAGAAAATTACAATTCAAAAAGAAGCGGTTGATCCAGATGATGTTGAAATGTTAGAAGATCTCATTGTTGCTGCAGTAAATGAAGCAATAAGAAAGGCAGATCAACAAGTAAATCAACAAATGTCGCAATTAACAGGCGGCATGAATTTACCTGGTGGTTTATTCTAACTATGGCGATAGATTATTTTGGTATGCATATTGGCAAGTTAATAGAAGAGTTATCAACACTTCCTGGAATAGGTCCTAAAACTGCACAGAGACTGGCTTTTTACATTATTAATTTACCAGAGAGTGCTACAAACAGCCTAGCAACCTCAATTATTGAAGCAAAAAGAAACACAAAATATTGCGAAAAATGCTGCGCCATTACAGATGCAACGTATTGCCCAATTTGTAGAAATGAAAAAAGAGATCAAAGTTCAATCATGGTTGTAGAGGAATCAAGAGATATGGCAGCCTATGAACGAACAAAACAGTACAGGGGACTATACCATGTGCTACAAGGCGCAATATCGCCTATGCTTGGTATTGGACCTAAAGATTTGAAAATGCGTGAATTACTACTGAGGCTTGAAGCAGAAGATGTGAAAGAGGTTATATTAGCGACCAATTCTTCCGTTGAAGGAGAAGCCACTGCGGTATACTTGAGTAAGCTTATCAAACCTTTAGGCATAAAAGTTTCAAGGATTGCAAATGGAGTACCTGTTGGTGGGGACTTGGAATATGTAGATGAAATAACTCTTTCAAGAGCGCTTGAAGGACGTGTTATATTATCGTAGACTTATAACTGATGTCCCGAGTAAAAAAAGTTATATCATCTCGCTGAAAGTTCTATCACTGATAATAAAGTCTTATCAAAAACATGCCTTTAATTAAGGAAAACCTCTTTGAAAGCATGTTTTTTTAATGCCCCAAACCTTTCCCCCTTAATACTTATCACTGCCCGTACCAACCCTTACTGTAGCCCTTAAAAGACCCTAATTGGAAAGATCTAATGGACTACGTTCTTACTGATCAGTTCAAACTATCTTTTTTTGGGAGAACTTTCTAATAAATCTTTTACTGATTTTAGAGAAGGGGGGAGAGAAGACTTGTTTTTAGAAGGTTTGCAAGGACTTTATTTGCATATTTGAAGGGTTAAGAATTAAGTGATAAGGTGAAAATGAAATGGATTATCAACCGTGAAGATGGATAAGATAGAACTTAAGCAATAATAGAGTGATAAGAGTAATATAAGTAGATGCTTATTGTCATATTTTAAAATTATAATATACCAGAATTTATAGAAAGGTTGTGAAGTATGAACGGTATAGTAATTATACTCAGTGGTGTTTTATTTCTTGTTCTTGCAGTATTGCCAGTTATTGTTGTTACAGTTCATATAATTTTGCTGAAAAATGCGAAGTAACTAGAAAAATAAAGTAAGGTTCAAATACATGCAGTAGGGAAGCCCAAAATGGCTTCCCTTGATTTTAAGTATAATGTGTTGCAACTACGATAAGTTCTTCATAATGGGTATCCATATTTCACTTTTAAAAGTTGGTGAAGTTACTTCTTTATTCTCATTCCATAAGATTTCTGGTCCTTCTGTTTGTTCGTAGTTTGAAGACGGGAACCATTCGGAATAAATACGTCCCCAAGCATTTTGAAGTGCATCTGGAAAAGGTCCCACTGCTGTAAATACAGCCCATGTTGAGGCAGGAACCTCAAGTTGTGTCAGGTTATCTGGACACTCCTTAGTTGTTGCCACACCGATATAATGGTCTAGTTCACCTTTTTCCTTCATTCGCCCTTCAGAAAAGTTTGTTGATGCACTAATTAGTCCTAATGGCTCCACATTAGAAAGTTCTTTAAGTTTATTAATTACTTCATTGTTTAGACTTTTCCACATAGATGCAATCTCTGAATTTACACCATGAAAAACTATTGGAACTCTTTTTTGAATACCAACGATACGAAATGCTTCTTTTTCTTCAATCCGATAATTCATTTCATTTCCTCCTTTAATTGTTAATTGAAAGGTCATTGGTGGATAGGCTTTTAGTGATTTTCCATTACTTCTGGCCTCTGATGGTGTCATTCCATGCAAACTTTGGAAGGCTCTTGCGAAAGAGTCTGGTGAGTTATACCCATATTTTATTGCGACATCAATTACCTTAGTATTGCTCTTATTTAGTTCAAATGCTGCAAGAGTAAGGCGTCTGCGGCGTATATACTCTGCCAGAGTAACACCTGCAAGAAAAGAAAACATTCGTTGAAAATGATATTCTGAGCAAAAAGCAATCTTTGCTACTGTTTTAAAATCGATATCATTAGTAAGATTTTCTTCGATATAGCCTAATGCTTCATTCATATTTTTAAGTGAATCCATTAATGTCACCTCCTCTCTCACCCATAGAATATCAGAAATTATGTGTGTCGATCCGACTATTCTTGCACAGTTATGTGGGTTAATCTTTGCAATTAAATGCCTTTCTTCTACCTTAATCATATTATAAACTAAAAAGATATCGAATTGAGATAACTATGAACTTTTTTGTACCATTATTATTAAGCATTACGGTCCGGCTACAATTGTGATAAAACTTTATTCGTGGACAACAAGTTGCGCTGGTGCAGTAACATAAAAAAGGACTGTTACACAATATTTGAGAACAGTCCTTTTCGTTTACTTATTCTTCTTTGCTGCAGGTGTTCCGGTTGGAATAGCAGTTGTTAGAGAAGCTGACTCTATTGATTTCTTCTTCTTTTTGATGCTTCGTGGACTTTTATCTCCCATATAGCGCTCCTTATAAATATGATTGAATATTTAAATCTCTATGGTATTATGTCCATTTTCTTCTCGGTTTAACATTTAATTAAAAAAACGAGCAGAAGGTAAACACTTCTGGCCCGTGATTTCTTATTGTTAGTTTATTCGGATATCGTTTCCTCCATATCAGGAACCGAGCCGTTGGAGGCTTCAAGCATTCTTTTTGTATATTTCGAATCGATATATCTTTCGAAAAGGGTTTTAATAATACTAAATAAGGGTGCTCCCAACAGCATGCCAAGGAATCCAAACATACTACCAAAGAGTATAATTGAGAAGATAATCCAAAAGGGTGATAAGCCAATAGAGTCTCCAAGAATCTTAGGCCCAAGGATATTACCATCAAATTGTTGCAAAGCAATAATAATGACAAGAAACCAGAGGGCTTTGATTGGATCTACAAATAATAGAAACACAAAGCCGACACCACCACCAATAAAGGGACCAAAATAAGGGATGAAATTAGTTATGCCTACGAGTACACTTATAAGCAATGGAAAAGGAGTTTTTGCAATCAATACAATGAGAAAGCATAAGATTCCTATAATAATTGAATCCACTAATTTACCAACAAAAAATTTTGAAAATACCTTATGAGAAAAAGTAAAGGTTTCAAGAATCTCTTTAGCAGCCTTGTTCGGGAAAAGTGCTAAAATAACTTTTTTTGAGTTTTCAGCACCGGACTCTTTGTTTGCTATTAAATAAATAGAAACAACAATAGCCACTAAAATATTTAATATGCCAAAAGCAAGGTCCTTGGTAATGCTTATTAAGTTTGGAATGAGGTTTGATAGCATTACAGTGAGTTGATTAAAGGTCTTAGGCAAGTTCTCTGTTAAGGTCTTATTAACATACTCGGGATCAATGTAATAGGTGCTTTCATTGAAAGTAAAGTTAAAATGGTTAAGCTGATCCATAAATATTTCAAGACGTGGTTGAAATTGATTGCCAAATTCAAGCATACTGCTTACGAGTTGAGGAATGATAATGGCTAGTAGCAGGATTACTATAGTAAACAAAATTAAATAAGAAAAAAAGATAGATAAGAAACGAACATATTTAGGTTTTAAAGGCTTTGTACCAAATTTAATTTTTGAGAAAATAGATTTTTCAAATGCAACAACTAAGGAATTCATAAAGTATGCTACTAACATTCCTAATAATATTGGTGATAAAATTTTAATTACATTTGATAAGAAGTTCTTCGTGTCTGGCCAGCTAGCAGTTGCTTTATAAAAGAATAAACAGGTCAGAAAAACTATAATTGCATAAACACTAATTGTAGTATATTTTTTGTTCCATATAACTCGCATGAAATCAATCCTCCTAAGTTAAAAGCTATAAGACATTTTATCATATTTTCGTTGATTTAGGTGATTTCTGTCAACTTATTTTTTGGGTGTAGATATTTCCACAATAATTTAGTCCTATTATTTTTTTTCTTAAAAGTGCCGATTAAGTTAGTAGGAATTCTTCAGGAGATGATAATATGACAACTGTACAAAGTGCTACGAGTACCAACTACAAATACGATAATATTGAAGCCATCGAAAAACCGATAGAAGCTCAAACTGAAATACTGGAAGAAAGCTTGGACACACAAGCTTCTAATAATAAAGCTCAAATTAACGCGATAAAACCAGAGGACGCACTTGAAAAACACTTCATTGAGACTGCAGAGTATACCCAAAAGATGAAAGAAAAGATTACAGTTTCAAACCTATCCCAAGAAAATAAGTATGTTGAAATGGCACTAGAACTTAAAAAGACGATAGAAAATCTTATTGGTGTAATTACTGAGGAAGATGTAAAAAAAGTAATCAAGGAAAACTACAATCCCGAAAAATTAAGTATAGATATGTTAGCTAAAGTGATTCATCAAAACAAAGTAGCCGTTAAGATCAATGATTTTGAAAAGCTTAAACAAGAGGTTGAAGAGGAAGTTAAGATCTTTCAAGCGCGTTTTTCAGATGTTGAAACCTTGAAGCAAACGATAAATTGCTTAAAAGAAAATAATTTACCTGTAGATCGAAGAAATATCGAAAAAGTCCAACAGGTTTTGGCCAAAGCAGAGGACATTAAGAAGATATCAAACCACACCATTGTAAATTTATTAAAGCAAAACAAGGAATTCACCATAGAAAATGTATATAAAGCAAAGTACACGGGAAATAGAACGATTGAAGTTGGTGAAACCGACGAACTAAAGGAATTAGAACCACAAATAAAGGCGTTACTAAAGAGTGAATCTATGAAGGTTTCAAAGGAAAATATTGAGCTTTCTAAAATGCTTATTAAGAATAATATACCGTTAGATCATAATACTTTTGAAAAAATCAAAGTATTAAAATTGGATATCACTAAGCTTGAATCAGAGAATATGATTGCTAAGGTAGTTGAAAATCTAGCAAATAATAAGCCTCTTGGTAATGTATTGATTAATCAGCAAATAGATACACCGATTATGATTGATGACAAAGCTCTTGAAAAGATTGTAAAGCAAATAGTTGAAATAGATAACAATCATGTTGAACAAGTGGTGAGAAATCATCAAGAGATAAATTTGGAACAACTTTTCAAAGCAATGGAAGTTGATGAAGGTAGTGCAAAGATAGTATTAGAAGCAGAAGCAGAAGCAGATGTAGAAGCAAAATTAGAAGCAAAAACAGAAATAAAGTCAGAAGCGAAATCAGAAGCAAAATCAGAAGCGAAATCAGAAGCGAAATCAGAAGCAAAATCAGAAGCAAAATCAGAAGCGAAATCAGAAGCAAAATCAGAAGCGAAATCAGAAGCGAAATCAGAAGCAAAATCAGAAGCAAAATCAGAAGCGAAATCAGAAGCGAAATCAGAAGCAAAATCAGAAGCAAAACCTGAAGTAGAACCAGAAGCAAAAACAGAAGCAAAACCAGAAGTAAGACCAGAAGTAAAACCAGAAGTAAAACCAGAAACAAAACCTGAAGTAGAACCAGAAGCAAAAACAGAAGCAAAAGCTGAAGTAGAACCTGAAGTAGAACCAGAAACAAAATCAGAAGTAAAACCTGAAGATAATCAAACTATAAAGCTTGATATAAAAACAGAAGAAAGCCAAGAAACAATAGAAATAAAAGATGAAACCAACAATATTAAGGTAAACAGTAAGGTAGTTAACAACAATCCTACAAGTATGAACTTTAAGGCAATAGATATGATGTCTATGAATCAAACTACAAATACCAAAGCACAATCGATGGAAAAACCTAACATACCAGAAGAATCAAATACATCAGAAGAGCTTAAAATAATTAAAGCAACTCTTAATCTGGAAGAAATTCGATTAAAGATGACATTAGAAGTTGCTAGTAAATTAACAGAAAAAGGAATCAATATCGAGATAGAGCCTCTAGAGGAAATCGTCAATGAACTAAGGCAGTTAGAAAGAGAAGTCTATGCGAAGCATTTAACCTTGAATTCCGTTGAAGCTACACCAGAACACATCAATCAAGTTGAGGCAGTATACGAAAAAGTTAATTTAATGAAAGAAATGTCACCAATGGTTATGATAAAAGTCATGACCAAGGAAATTGATTTTACGATTAAGGAAATGGCAAATGAAGCTAGGAACGAACTAGTGCTAGAAAAGGCGCAGAAAAGCTACGAATTGCTTGGGACTAAGCCAAGACGTGATCTAGGCGATGCGTTAGAAAAAACCTTTTCTCAAATTGAAGGTATTTTAGAAGAGCTAGAGCTTGAGCCAACAAAAAACAATATGAAAGCAGCAAAAATACTAGCTAAAAACGAAATGCCTATTACTGCTGAAAGTATTGAGGCAGTTAAGCTTATTGACATGAAGGTTGTTGAAGTTACTGAAAAGCTACATCCAAGCATAGTAGTTCATATGATAAAAGATCAGTTATCCCCGTTAGAAATGCATGTTGACGAGGTATTGCAATATATGACTGATTTCGAAGTAAAATTTTGTATAACGCCAGATGAGCATATAGCAAAGGCAATACATGAGCTAGACAATAACAAGGAGCTTACCAAAGAAGAAAGAGAAAGTTTAATAGGCATCTATCGGATGCTATTAACTGTCTCAAAGTCAAAAGGAGCAGCTGTTGGGTTCTTAATGAAAAATGATTTGCCTTTGAGCCTAAATCATTTGTTTGAAGCGGCAAAGTACATAAAAACAACTAGAGGAGATCAAAATCTAATTAAAGCAGATATTGATGACGACTTTGGGATCTTAACAGAAATAAAATATGAAGGTAAGAATATAAAAGAGCAAATTGGAACAGCGATTCAAAAGGATAACCTTGCTCCAACGAAGAGTCTTATGAACTTAATCGAAGGCTTAGAGAAGGCTGGTCTAAATGTAGACGCGAGTAATCTGCAAAAAGCAGCTGTGAATGATAAGCTTCTAGAAACCTTCTTAGATACAGCGAGTTTTGAAAAAATAATATCACTTTATAAAGATGGACTTATGGAAGATGAAACTGTTAGTATTGAGAAATTAATTGATAAAATAAACGATATTGATATTACCATCAAAGAGCCCTTAGAACTTGACGAAATTTTGAAACAAGTAAAAGATTTATCACAAATAAATGTTGAAACCTTAAAGAATTTTGAAAAATACGGGTTGGAGAAAACGCTTCCAAATCTTTTTTCCGCCAACGAGCTTGAAAAAAATGCATTTGAATTTATGAATAAGCTTGAAGGATTGTTAAAGACATTAGATGCTATGCCGATAGATACTAAAGAACTAAGAGATATCTTGCTTGATAGAAAAGGAAACGATACAATAAGAGATTATGAAGAAACGCTATCAAGAGTTAAAGAACAACTTAGCAAGATGCAAGTTGAGCTTTTAGAAACCCAAGTTGCGGATAAAGGACCTATCAATAAATCAATTCATCAAACAATACAATTAGTTGATTATCAAAAAGCGTTACATAATGGAGATGAATATTATCAAATCCCTATGATGATAGGTGGGAAAATGACGCAAATGAATATGTACTATTTTAAAGATAACAAAGAACAAAAAAGTGAATCAAGCAAGTCATCAATGAATATTTATCTGTTTTTCCATACAGACAATATTGGGAAGGTACAGGCAAATATTCGGTTAGATCATAATAAAATGGATTTTAGTATTTATGCTAGTGATCCAGAAGATATGGAATTGGTTAAAACCTTTGGCAATAAAATAAAAACCTTGTTAACGAGTACAGAATTTTCAGTTGAAAATATAAACTATGGTTTTTTTGAGGCCAAAAGCCCAATAAATGAAGGTATTAAAGAAACAAAGACAGAAAAGATTAAAAAGCATATAGATTCCAAATTTGAAACAATGATATAACATCTGCGGAGGAGGCCAACATATTATGAAAAAAACAGACTTAGAACTTCGAAAAAACATCTTTGATTTGGCTAAAGAATTAGCGATAATTGTAGATGAAATAGACCAGAAAAAATTAACAAAAAAACAAATTCGATAAAAAGCTAAAAGTAATTTGAAAATGTGTCGATACATTTGGTAACGGTAACTTATCATTTTGATGTGAATATGTTTTCGAAACATTTACATCAAGGTGAATTAATAAAAAATCTTTCATAAAGAGGTGTGTACTATGAGAATTAATCACAATATTCCAGCTCTTAGAGCGTTGCATCAATTAGACAAGTCTAATGGCAGGTTGGATAAAACATTGGAAAGACTGTCTTCTGGACTTAGAATTAATCATGCTGCGGATGATGCTGCTGGACTAGCAATTACTCAAAAAATGGACACGCAAGTGAGAGGATTAGGACAAGCGAGTCGAAATGCCATGGATGGCATATCATTAATACAGACAGCAGAAGGTGCTTTAAATGAAGTGCATGCTATGCTGCAAAGAATAAGGGAATTGGCGGTTCAAGTTTCTAACGGCACTTACGATTCAAAGGACAGAAAGGCAGTACAAGATGAAGTAGGTCAACTTTTAAGTGAGATTGAAAGAATTTCCACGGATATTGAATTTAATGAAATGAAATTGCTCGATGGTTCATTAGACCGCAGAGCCTTTTCAACAGATGAAGCTAGAGCAGATATTATCTCAATGAGCGATACCGTTGATGCAGGAGCTTATGCCCTAACTGTTACCACAGTTGCAACGCAATCAACCTACGTAGGAGTAGCAGTTCCAGCGGGATCCTTTGTAGCTAATAAAATTACTATGGGTGGAACCATTAATATAAATGGTGAACAAGTAGAAATTTTAGTAGGAGATACTGGAGATGAAGTATTTGCCAAGCTTAGGGATCTATGTGGTACTGTAGATACGAGTTTAACTATTTCATCTATGCCATTAATTGATGGAAAGATCCTGACATTAACCAATAATCAATTCGGAAACAAATCGATTGTTATAACAGGAACTACATCATTGATCACGGGGCTAGGCCTAGGAGCAGGAAGTACAAATACAACAGGTTTAGATGCTGCAGCAGCAGTTGTGTCTGGTTTTCCAGCAGGAACTACTGTATCTGGAGCAGGTAAAGACCTCATTTTCCGCTCTAATAATGATTTTGAATTAAAGCTAGCAAGTGGCACGGTTGCAGGTGCAGTAACGATGAATATTTTAGCCACAGGCCCACTTGATTTACAAATAGGTGCTAATGAAGGCCAATTTATGGAAATAAGAATACAAAACTTATCACCGAGTGCACTAGGTATTACAAAGATGAATCTTTCGACATCAGATGGTGCACAAGAAGCGATTACTATCGTGGACTTAGCCATACAAAAAATATCAGCGGTACGTTCTAAACTTGGTGCATATCAAAATCGTCTTGAACATACAATTAACAACTTAGAATCAGCTTCAGAAAATATGACAGCTTCCTTCTCAAGAATTCAAGATGCGGACATGGCATATGAAATGGCTAACTTTACTCAACAAAATATAATTGCTCAAGCTGGAACATCCATGCTTGCGCAAGCGAATCAAAGACCTCAATCACTCTTACAATTACTACAACAATAGGTGGTGAACATAGATGAACGATACAATGGTAAAGGATTTTCAAAATAAGATCGTTAATGCAGGAAAAGCAGACTTATTACTTATCAACTACGAAATGCTATTTGTAACGATTGACGAAGCACTTCAAGCCATTGAAGAGGAACGAGAAGAAGCCTTTAACAAATTATTGTCCCAAGCAAATAGACTTCTCAGAGAATTAAGCGATAATCTAGATTTTAATTATGATATTTCTAAGGATTTAATGGCAATATACATTTATGTAAGTAAACAATTAATAGATGCTTCAATCACTTTTAGTAAAGATCCAATCCTTGGAGCAAAAACGGTATTGAATACTCTTTATACAGGATGGTTACAAGCTAGTACAAAAGAAGAAAAGCAAAAGCCAATGGTTATGAACGGACAGAAGATATACGCAGGATTAACCTACGGCAAAGATAAATTGAATGAGATGGTATACGATGGTGTAGTTTCTCGAGGTTTTAGAGCATAGTTATTGGAGTCATTTTTCTAAATATAGGCAGTCAAGATAGGAATAAATCTTGACTGCTTTTTTATATTATGGCAAAGGGTTATATTGGCTCTTAGAAAACCTACAGAAAGACAAATATTTTTTGTTGACATTTGTCACAAACAATAAATAATTGTCAAACAATACTACATATAAGTAATATATATTTAAATTAACAAAATAGTATTGAAAATTATAATGAATGTGTTATAATAATCAATAGCATGTAGTATTCAGTAAGATATTTAGGGAGAAGGAGGAAGAAAGTTGGATAACAAATACATAATCTCAGACGTATCTAAAATATTAGACGTTGAACCACACGTTTTAAGATATTGGGAGGAGGAACTTGGACTTAACATTGAGAGAAATCAATTGGGACATAGATATTATAGCAACTCAGATTTAGAGGCACTAAAAAAGATAAAGGTATTAAAGGAACAAGGCCTACAACTTAGAGCTATTAAATTAATGTTATCAACACCGACAGAAGTTCCAATCACTCAAACCACAGAGATCACCCAAGCAAGTACTAGTGTAGAGGGTAATAAACTAAGGCAGTTCGAAATGTTTTTCAAAGACATACTACAAGAAAACAATCGAATATTGAAGGAAGAAATCAGCGAGGAGTTTGCAGCAAGAATTCAGCTAGTCTTAATACACCAAGAAGAAATAGAAGAAAGAAGATTTAGAAAACTAGATGAAACAATAAGAGAAATACAAAAGGTACGTCAAGAGGTAGCGGTATCACAAAATAAAAATTGGTTTTTTTCAAAAAGAAAGGATAAGTCCTTATAATAGGGCTTATCCTTTTATAGACCAGAAAAGCAAAGGAAAATATGTACCTTCCTGTCTACTAAAAGTAGCTACGCTACTTTCCAAGTACAATTTACAATTATTGAGCTTGAGGTGCGTCTACAGGACAAACACCAGCACAAGCGCCACAATCGATACATACAGCTTCATCAATTACATAAACGTCGCCTTCAGAAATGCATCCTACTGGACATTCTGGTTCACAAGCGCCACATGCAATACACTCATCAGTAATTTTATATGCCATCTCTAACACCTCCTGAATGATAATATAATACAGTACTATTTTAAACTATAAATGAGCTTATGACAAGTTATTTTTTTTTGAAATTTAAGTAAAATGAAGTTAAAATTACTAGGATTTATTTGGAAATTAAAATCAAAAAATACAATATTTTATACTATAACAACATTTCGATTATATTTATAAAAAGCCTCTAAAACTTTCAAAAGATCACTTTCAGTAGGTACGCTGGTATCTAGTAAAGTATAAGGAAGATTTAATGCTTCCCATTTATATTCACCCAGTTTATGAAATGGTAGAACTTCAATCTTTTCAATATATTTATGAGAACCTAAAAATTTAGAAAGGTCAGATATGATTGATAAATCGTCGGTTAAATTTGGTACAAGTACGTAACGAATCCAAATGCTTTTTTGTATTGTATTTGTATAGTCAATAAATTCTATTGTAGGCTGCAATTTTGCGCCTGTAAGATTGAGATATTGAACCTTATCAAAGCTCTTAATATCTAGGATTACAAGATCAGTCCATTCGAGTAGGATTTTTACTTTATCATTGAAGATTGAACCTGCGGTGTCGAGTACGGTGTGAATTCCATGCTCCTTACAAAGCATAAAGAGCTGTATTAAAAAATCAATCTGTAACAACGGTTCTCCACCAGTTACTGTTATGCCGCCATTGGAAAAGCGCATGTAAGATTCGTAGTTTAGAATCTCTTTAAACAAATCCGTTGGGGTATAAATTGTACCACTAGTAGTATCCCAAGTATCAGGATTGTGGCAATATTGACATCGTAAATTACAGCCCTGCATAAAAACAACAAACCGTATGCCCGGTCCATCTAGAGTTCCACAGGTTTCAATGGAGTGTATTTTGCCGAGAATGTCTTCCATAATAAAACCTCCAATTTAATATTCGTTAGTAGATATACTTATTATAGAAGTATTATTGAAGAAATTCAATATAAATGCTACAATCACTATAGTGATTTTATGGGAGGGGTGCAAATGGGAGTTATTTATATTGAAGTTAAGAATAGTCTCTTTCAAAAGATTAGCGAAGGTGTCTATAAAGCTGGAGACAAAATTCCATCAGAAAGAGATCTATCAGATGAATATCACGTAAGTAGAATGACTGCGCGTCAAGCAGTTAGTTTACTTGTTACAGAGGGTGTAGTTTATAGAGAAAAAGGAAAAGGAACCTTCGTATCTTCCAAACAATTTTCTCAAAACAATGTTAAGAGTTTTACACAAACGTTGAAAGAACAAGGATATGATCCTACAACGATCATGTTAGAATTCTCAAATGTTCACAGCCTTAGAGAGATCAGTGCTATCATGGAACTTCCATATGATGCCCAGTATATTAAAATGAAAAGATTGCGTTTGGGCAATGGAGTTCCGATTGCATTAGAGACTGTTTACCTGCCAAGAGATAAATATAGCGGCTTAAAGGAAGAAGACATAGGCCAATCCCTATACAATACCTTGGAGAAAGGATATGGCTATGTTGTAGGGCGGGTTTCTAATGAGATTGATGCATGTATATCGAATCGTATGATGATGAAATTATTTGAAGTTCAAAAACCAGTTGCTCTACTAAAATTAGTCGGAATAAGCTATACTATTGATGGGGATAAATTATTTTATGAAGAGTCCTATTATAGATCAGATTTGTACAAGTACCAAGTTGATATTTATAAAAGAAAGTAGACTATGCGGTTGTCAAAAGTGTGAAATTATATTATAATAACCCTATCTATTTTATAAGGAGGAAATGAAAATGGCTCAAGTAACAAAGGAAATGATTATCGGTGATATCATTAGAATAGACCAAGGCGTTATACCAATTCTTATGGGAGCAGGTATGCATTGCGTGGGTTGTCCATCTGCTCAAGGCGAATCTCTTGAAGAGGCTTGTATGGTTCATGGAATGGATGTTGAGATTTTAGTTGGGAATATTAATGCATATTTAGAAAATAAGTAGTTTAGCCGAATGTAATGCGGAGGTTTGTGACATCGATAAAGAGTCAAAAATATAGAAACATATATGCTGTAATTGAAGGATGCCTTTCTCAAAGATTCATAAATATAAAAAATAAATTGAGTATATGTTATTTTTTGCTTGATTATGAATCCAAAAAGTATTATAATTTCAATTATAACTGAAAACGCGAATCCACGGGAGGATATAAGAATGAAAAAAGCATTAGCTATTATTTTAAGTCTTGTAATGATGTTTTCTATTTTAGCATTTGCAGGATGTACTAAGAAAGAAGCGACAGATGATGGTA
This sequence comes from Firmicutes bacterium HGW-Firmicutes-1, assembly GCA_002841625.1. Taxonomy (NCBI): domain Bacteria; kingdom Bacillati; phylum Bacillota; species Firmicutes bacterium HGW-Firmicutes-1. The sequence continues at coordinate 227,241 of PHAG01000010.1, forward strand.
CTAAGGTTGAAGATACTGAAGAAGGTACAGAAGAAGGAATTACGGAACCAATCAAACTTGGTTTAATCGTTCCTAAGACTGGACAAGTGGCTCAATATGGTATCGCTGTTGAAAATGCAGCTAAATTAGCAGTAGATGAAGTAAATGCTGCTGGTGGTATCAATGGTCAAGAAGTTATTTTGGTTTCTTATGACAACAAAGCAGATGCACAAGAAAGTATTAGTGTATTTAATAGACTAGTAGACAATGATAAAATTGTTGCATTAGTTGGACCAGTTATTAGCTCAACATCATTAGCAGTTGGAGAATTGGCTAATGATTTAGAAATTCCTATGATTTCTCCAACAGCTACAAACTTAAACGTTACAGTAGGTTTAGATTATGTATTTAGAGCTTGTTACATTGATCCATATCAAGGTGGAACAGTAGCTAAATTTGCAAATGAAAACTTAAAAGCAACAAAAGCAGCAATCCTTTACAATTCAGGAGATGACTATTCAACTGGACTTGCAGAAGCATTCAAAGCTACATTTGAAGAAGCTGGTGGTACAGTAACTGATTACGAAGGTTACACTGCTGATGATAAAGACTTTAAAGCAGTTTTAACAAAGATCAAAGGAAATAGCCCAGAAGTAATTTTTATTCCTGATTATTACAACACAGTTGGATTAATCGCTGGTCAAGTAAAAGAAGTTGGTCTTGAAGCAGTTATGCTTGGTGGAGACGGATGGGATGATGTTCAAAAAGAATATGCAGACGTAATGGAAGGTTCATACTTTGCGAACCACTATGCCGCTGATGACCCAGACCCAATCGTTCAAGATTTCATTACAGCTTACAAATCAGCTTACAATGGCGAAACTCCAAACGCTTTAGCAGCACTTGGATATGATGCTACAAAAATCATGCTTGCAGCTATCAAAACAGCAAACACTACAAATGGTCCTGCAATTAGAGAAGCACTTGCAGCTACTGATGCTGATGCTGTTGCTGGTCATGTTACATTTGATGAAAATGGTGACCCATTAAAAGCAATTTCAATGATTAAAATAGTTGCTGGAGAGCTTAAGCTTGAAGCAAAAGTTCAATAATTTATAAATTAGTCAAGTTATTATTAATAATAAGTGGATATTAGAACAAAGGGGGATGTTGTCTCCCTTTGTTTTGCCATGAATAAACATAGTTTAACATAATACTTGCTTAACGTGTTTCCGCTTTAACTCTTGAAAGTGCTATAGTTAATTCTTAGTATCAATGGACATGTAATTTCGTATATCGATATTAAGAATTGTACATATAGAAAATAAAACTCTAAAAATAATTTTAAAGGAGTGAAACAATGAAAGATTTCCTTCAACAAATCATATACGGCATCAATGCAGGAAGTATTTATGCGTTAATAGCATTAGGCTATACGATGGTTTACGGTATTGTTAAATTAATAAACTTTGCTCATGGTGATATTTTGATGATGGGTGCTTATTTTGGATTACTTGCAATGACAGTCTTTGGTATTCCATTTCCAATTGCCATCATTTTAGCAATGATATTATGCGCAACCTTTGGTATGCTAGTGGAGAGAGTAGCGTATAGACCACTCAGAAATGCACCAAGAATTTCAGCATTGATTACGGCTCTTGGTATTAGTATGTTTCTAGAAAGTTATTTCGCGGTACAATTTGGACTTGAAGTTAGAAAAATGCCAGAAATACCTTGGCTTGTAGGTACAACAATGATAGGAGGCATTAGTATTCCTAAAGTAACCTTTTTAATTGTTGGATTATCTATTTTGTGTATGGTTGGGTTGCAATTTATAGTTAAAAAAACGAAGGTCGGAAAAGCAATGCGTGCTGTGTCTGAAGACATGCAGGCAGCTAAGTTAATGGGTATTAATGTAAATAAAACAATTTCATTTACATTTGCACTTGGTTCAGGTCTAGGTGCATTAGGTGGAGTATTATATAGCGTTGCATATTATCAAGTTGAACCATATATGGGTATATTACCAGGTCTTAAAGCCTTTGTTGCAGCAGTTCTTGGAGGAATTGGAATTATCCCAGGAGCTATGTTTGGAGGTTTTGTAATGGGTATTATTGAAAACTTGACTAAAGGGTTTATTTCATCAAGTTGGTCCAACGCCATTCTTTTTGGCATACTAATTCTTGTTCTATTATTTAAGCCATCAGGAATATTTGGCAAAAATACTAGAGAGAAAGTGTAGGTGGAAAAAATGAAAAAATGGCAAGAACTATTAATTACACTCTCCGCAATAGGAGTTCTCTATACTGTATTAGCTTTATTATTGGAATTTGATGTCCTAAGCAATTACAATAGAGGGATTATGATTTTAATTGGGATCAATATTATTGCAGCAGCAAGCTTGAATTTTGCTACTGGTATTTTAGGACAATTGGCGCTAGGACACGCTGGCTTTATGGCGATAGGTGCTTATACCTCAGCTATTTTTGCTAAAGCAGTCATGGATTCGGGCATGCCAAGTGTACTCATTATGATCCTTGCTTTATGTCTTGGTGGTACGGTTGCAGCAGCCTTTGGAGTTGCAATTGGGATACCTGCACTACGCCTTAGAGGCGATTACTTAGGGATAGTAACACTAGGCTTTGGTGAAATCATTAGAATATCTATCTACAATATTAAAGCAATTGGTGGCGCAAGACCTGTTCTTGGTATTCCTAAAGGTCTTATGGGATTCACACAAATCTTTTTCCTAGTAGTGATTGTGCTAATGGCACTATACTTATTGATTAGATCAAGACATGGTAGAGCAATTTTATCTATTAGAGAAAATGAAATAGCAGCAGAAGCGGTTGGTATTCCAACAACCTTCTATAAAATATTTGGATTTGCTACATCTGCATTTTTTGCTGGTGTTGCTGGTGGTGCATTGGCATTTAACCAACGTATCATTGACCCTAGAAAATTTACCTTTATGTTTTCCGTGGAAATTTTCATTATTGTTGTACTAGGTGGAATGGGCAGTTTAACTGGAACGGTTATAGCAGCTATTGTACTTGGTATATTAAATGAGTGGCTACACTTTATTGACCAATATAGACTTGTAATTTATGCTCTTTTATTGGTTGTTATGATGATCGTAAGACCATCAGGTTTATTTGGAACAAGAGAGTTTTCACTAGTAGGGTTAATTAAGAAATTAATTGCACGTAGCAAAAAGACCAATAGCATAGAATAATAGGAGGTGAAAAGATGGCATTATTAGAAACAACTAATTTAGGAATTACATTTGGTGGCCTTAGAGCAGTAGGCAACTTTGATATATCTATAGAAGAACATGAATTGGTAGGACTTATCGGACCAAACGGTGCAGGTAAAACGACTATATTTAACCTTCTTACGGGAGTTTATTTACCTACTGAAGGGGATGTTCTTGTTGATGGGAAAAGCGTTGTAGGACTGAAACCTTATCAAATCGTTACGAGAGGGCTTTCAAGAACCTTCCAGAACATACGTCTATTTAAAGATTTAACAGTTATTGATAATGTAAAGATAGCTTTTCACCAACAAATGAAGTATGGAATTGTAAATACATTATTGAGATTTCCAGGAACACGTTTTTGGAGAGAAGAAGCTGAGGTTGATAAAAAAGCAAGAGAATTGCTTAAGATTTTTAATATGGAAGGATCGGCAGACAAATTAGCTAAAAATCTTCCTTATGGACAACAAAGAAAGCTAGAAATCGCAAGGGCACTTGCTACAAATCCTAAGCTGGTATTATTAGATGAACCAGCTGCAGGAATGAATCCTCAAGAAACAAAGGAATTGATGGATACAATACGATTCATACGTGAAAAGTTTGATGTTTCAATTCTGTTAATAGAACATGACATGAGTTTGGTTATGGGTATCTGCGAGCGTATTATAGTAATTGACTATGGTATGATTATAGCTAAAGGTACACCAGAAGAAATAAAAAATAATCCTAAGGTAATTGGCGCATATTTAGGTGCCTAGGAGGTGAAGCTTTGTTAAAAGTAAATGATATTCACGTTTATTATGGAGCGATACATGCTATTAAAGGCGTTAGCTTTGAAGTTAATCAAGGAGAAATTGTAACTCTAATTGGTGCGAATGGGGCAGGTAAAACAACCATTTTGCATACGGTTTCGGGTCTCATTAAACCTAAAACAGGAACAATTGAACTCTTAGATACAGAAATTTCTAATATAGAAGCACATAAAATTGTAGAAATGGGAATGGCTCAGGTACCAGAAGGCAGAAGGGTTTTTGCTAAAATGTCTGTGCAAGAAAACCTAGAAATGGGTGCCTTCTCTCGAAAAGACAAAGCTAATTTTAACGATGACTATGATATGGTTTTTGAAAAGTTTCCTAGACTTAAAGAGAGAAGAAAGCAGTTGGCAGGTACAATGAGCGGTGGCGAGCAGCAAATGCTTGCAATGGCAAGAGCACTTATGTCAAGGCCTAAAATTCTTTTGTTAGACGAACCATCAATGGGACTTGCACCAATCCTAGTAGATGAAATATTTAATATTGTTCAAGAAATTAATAAAGCAGGAACAACTGTGTTGCTAGTTGAACAAAATGCGCACAAAGCATTATCAATTGCTTCCAGAGCTTATGTGCTTGAAACAGGTAATGTTGTGTTATCTGGGCAAGCATCCGATTTATTAGATAATGAAGAGGTTAAAAAAGCATACTTAGGATAAAAAAACGAATAACAGAGGACGTTTCTTGTGGATCATATGATTCACTTGAAACGTCCTTTTAGATTTTGGTTTATTTATTAGGAACCTATTTTTATACTTTTAACTGATCTTATTATAAGTTCTTTTTGATGGATATAATTCGATATCCTTTTGATTGTAAATGAGCAACTAGATCATCAACCTCTAAGGTATTTAAACGAATGACGATTTCACCATTTGATGGATCGGATTTATAATAATAATTTGTTACATGAGTAATGTTCACGTGAAAATCTTTGATGGTAGTAGAGATATCGGCAAGTGTTCCAAGCTCATCCTTTGCTTCAATAGCAATTCTTGTACCAGAATCATTGGTACCAATAATTTCAATAAAAGCGCCAATGATATCAGATTTCGTTAGGATCCCTTCTAAAATACCTTCCTCACTTATAACGAGTAGGGAATCAATGTTTTTTTCATTAAATAAAACAGCAGCTTCTTCAATAAGCATATCAGGAAGGCATGTAACCATATCTTTTGCTTTTATCATGATATCTTCACAGGTTGTTTTAGAAAGAACATAATTAAGTTCATATACACTTAATGTTGTTGCTTTTGAAGGGCTAAATTGTGTTAAAACTTGTTCTGTAATCATTCCGATGAGTTTTTTATCCTTCACAACAGGAAGTTGAGAAAAACCTTTTTCTACCATCATTTGGAAAGCTAACGATAGAGATGCATCTGGAAAAACAGTTATTACGTCAGTCACCATGCGATTTTTTACATACATACGAACACCTCCAAAGAGTATTTATTATACAAATGTAAGGTAAGCTTACATTTGATTTGAGATTTTATTCGACTCGTAAGTCAAGCATTCTCCATATAAAAATTATATCATTGTTACGCTGTGATAGCAACTATTTGAAGAGGTTCGTTGCCATAATCTTACATAAAAATATTTGTGTGCTTTTAGGATTAGAACGTTCTTCAGTAACGCAGCCAGAAGAAAGATTAAACGGACATTTCAAAAGGATAAAAGCGGGAATCTCAATACAAATGTGGAAATTTGGTTACAAAACTTGAAGGTCATTTCAGGTACGATTGTGTAATTTACTGCAAAAAATGTCGTTTATGCGGCTATAGGTGTCGTTTGTACAATTGCGGTTGACAATATAATTAAAATATAACAATATACATATAATTATTAAAATAAAATTAAAACCATAAAAATATACACTCGATATGAGAAAGGGATAAAGTATATTATGGAAAATAACGACCACTATTTGCATGGATGCAAAACGGTGAGCGTTTTTGTTATTTAAAATTATAATTTTTCTGTATGTAAAGAAATATCAAATATAAAAAAGGGAGCGATCAGATTGGCAAATATAATGATAACAAAGAGGTGTAATCTCAAATGTCCATATTGTTTTGCAAATGAATTTGTAAATAAAAACAATGTAAATATGACAATGGAAGACTACATAAAAGCCATCGATTTTATTATGACAGAACAAGGAGCAGGGATTGGAATCATCGGAGGAGAGCCAACAATGCATCCGCAATTTAAGGAAATGCTAGAGATATTAATACATGATACTAGAGTAAATCAAGTAACTATATTTACAAATGGAATTAATATAGACAAGTTTGTTGAACAACTAGTACATCCCAAATTTGCCTTATTGATTAATTGCAATAGCCCAATAGATACGGGAGAAGCAGCCTATAACAAGCTAGTAAAAAATCTTGATCTATTTGTTAATCAGTATTATATGGGCGATAGAATAACTCTTGGAATCAATATGTATAAGCCGGATTTTGATTACGATTACATATTAGATTTATTAAAAGTGTATGGGTTTAAATATTTAAGGACAGCCATTTCTGTCCCAAACACAGAGGATCTAAAAAATACGGATGCGATTACATATTTTAAAGAAATGAAACCTTCTGTGCTTAGTTTTTACTATAAGGTATTAGAAAATAATATAGTACCATTTTATGATTGCAATATGATGCCATCATGTATATTAACAAATAAAGAAAAGGACAAGCTCTATTACTTAATAGAGAATACGGAGATAGAAGATCGAAATCTTCTATGTAATATGACCACTTGTGAACCTGTTATTGATATATTACCAGATTTAAAAGCAATTAGATGCTTCGCATTGTCGGATAATGCAAAAGTTAGGATTGAGGAATTTGAAAATATATTTGAATTAAAAGCCTATTTTAATAACATGTTTGACTGCTTTGGATATAACGTGCTTTCGTCTTCGGAATGTAAGGATTGTAATAAACGCAAGCTAATGCAATGTTCTGGTGGATGCTATGCGTTTAAGATAAATAAAATAATTGAAGCACAAAACTTAGTAAGTCAAATAAGTTAGTAATTATATTTAGGAGGAGAAAAAATAATGGCTAGCATGTTTTTATATAGAAATACACCTTATCTGCCTATAAATGAAATATCAATCATAGGAGCATTTAATAAATTTGATCCTAAAGCCACACCATTGAGAAAAGAAAAGGATGGTTGGTACGTGGAGATAGATTTAGCAAAAGGGGAGCATCAGTATAAGTTTGTAATAAATAATGTGTTGAGATTAAATGATCCGATGGCCTCACGGTATTTGCCAGATGAAACAGGTGAAGTGTGGTCTATGGCAGATGTAAATTCAAAGAGAGAACTAATTACAAGCGAAGTAAAAGAGCCTTTCTATCTAATGAATCATGTTATAACCAATAGAAAAGCAGGTTTCATAGAAGAAGCTAGATATAAAAACAATTTAAGTCTAAGTATTGATAAAACAGTGTTTGCAGGGTTTGAATTTGGTGCTATTACGGGAATTCATACCATAACAGCAATATGGTTTACGCCACAATTATGTATGCATCACATCTCTGATCATGTGATTGAAGTAATGGAGGGTGATGAGAATAATGCTGCAGAGGTATGGTTTTGGATAGATCTTGAAGATAAAACACGAGAATATCCTCGTGGTATATGGTATGTAAAGCTTCTTGCTGATGGAGAGTTTGTAATGGAAGATAAATTCAGCATTGGAACTGGTGGTACATATGTAGCAACCAATAAAGGGATTCTTGTAAATAGAAGTTTTGATAATAGTAATTAAAGAAATAAATGTATATTTAATTCTAGTGAATGATTATTTTACGATTGAAACTTTTGTCCCATAATAATAATTTGTTTCTATTAGGAACAATAAATTATGCAATCTAGGGTAGACAAA